>JAHEMP010000047.1 GCA_024643585.1 Crocinitomicaceae bacterium
TCCAAACGGGACAAATTTCCTTCAATGCAATCACATTTGCTTGCGTGTTCTCCTCTTTGTTACCAATAATTAGATCTGGCTCCAATTGTCGAACCTTCTCTACGTCCGCATTTTTGGTGCCACCCACACGCTTTTTGGTCCTCCACCAGCTTTCTGGGTGAATACAAAATTTAGTTAAACCAACAACCTCATTTTCTAAACCTAAAGCGTGAAGAAATTCAGTTTGAGAAGGGACCAGGGAGACAATTCTTTTAACCGGAATGCTCAATTCCAGCTTATTCCCCATCTGGTCAATAACTTTCATTTAAGCCAAAGATGAAATTATATCGTATTTCGTAATGATATGAAATTTACCATCGTTTAATTCGACTAATGCAGCAGCGTTTTTACTATTTATTAATCGAGAAACTTCTTCCAAACTAGCTGTTGCTTTTACGATAGGAAAGGCATCCTGCATTACGCTAGAAATTGGAGCATCAATCAACTGAGGATTGTCTACTAAAACTGAGTAAATATGACTTTCATCCAAAGACCCAACAAAGGTATTGTCTTTCATAACTGGAATTTGAGATATTCCAAACTGACGCATTCTTGCCACGGCATGAGAAACCAATTCTTCTGCAAATAATGTAACCAAGGGTTGATTTTCGTGTTTGGCAATTAGTTCAGAGGCTGTTTTAAATTCTTCTTCCAAAAATCCTCTTTCACGCATCCAGTCATCGTTGAACATTTTACCCACATATCGGCTCCCATGATCGTGGAACAAAACCACAACCACATCGTCTTTTTTGAACATGTCTTTCATTTGCAAAAGTCCTTTTACAGCTGAACCTGCCGAGTTTCCAACGAAAATCCCTTCTTCACGGGCAATTTTACGGGTATAAACCGCCGCATCTTTATCCGTAACTTTTTCGAAGTGGTCAATGATGTCGAAATCTACATTGGCGGGCAAAATGTCCTCACCAATTCCCTCGGTGATGTATGAATAGATTTCATTCTCATCGAAAATTCCAGTTTCCTTGTATTTTTTAAAAACAGACCCATAGGTATCTATTCCCAAAATTTTAATGTTTGGATTTTTCTCTTTTAAATATTTTCCAACACCCGAAATCGTCCCTCCGGTTCCTACGCCGACAATAAAATGTGTGATTTTTCCTTCGGTTTGTTCCCAAATTTCAGGTCCAGTTTGTTCGTAATGCGCTTGTCGATTCGATAAATTGTCGTACTGATTCACGTACCATGAATTTGGCGTTTCAGAAGCTAAGCGTTTTGACACGCTGTAATAAGAACGAGGATCAGTTGGTTCAACTGCTGTAGGACAGACAACAACTTCTGCACCAACGGCACGTAAAATGTCCATTTTTTCCTTGGATTGTTTATCGTTCAAAACGCAAATCAATTTATACCCTTTGATTATAGCTCCTAGCGCTAAACCCATACCAGTATTTCCTGATGTACCTTCAATTATAGTTCCTCCAGGTTTCAATCGACCGTCCGCTTCAGCGTCTTCAATCATTTTAATAGCCATTCTATCCTTTACAGAGTTACCAGGATTGGTTGTTTCAACTTTGGCCAAAACAAGCGCGTCAATTTCCCTAGTTATCTTGTTTAAACGAACCAAAGGCGTGTTTCCAATGGTTTCTAATATATCGTTGTAATATTTCATGCTTTATTTTATAGATTGCAAAGATAGAGGTTTCATAAAGAATTAATAATTTACAGGCAAGAATTAACGATTACTTAGAAATTAATGGTTTGTTGCAGATCAACTGTTGGAGCCTCTCGATCAAAACCACTTATCGAAAATCCAATTAGACGAATAGGATTTTCCAATGGCAAAACTGCATTATAAACCTGGACTGCCAAATCCATTAATTCATTTTCCGTAGTTATATCCGTATCTGCTGTTTTGCTTTTTGTGATTGTTGTGAAATCTGAATAGCGCAATTTCAAACTTAAAGTTCGACCTCTTTTGTTTGACTTCGAGGATCTTTTCCACAGGGTTTCCAGCAATCTTTTTGCAGAATCCCAAAGTTCAATTTCATTTGAAATATTTTCAGAAAAAGTAGTTTCTACTCCTATTGATTTTCGCTCTCTTTCCGAAATGACCTTTCGATTATCAATTCCTCGAGCAATTTGATAAAAAAAAGACCCACTTTTTCCAAAATAATGGTTCAGTTCTCTTTCATTAAAAGCCAATAGATCCTTTCCTTTAAAAATGTTTAACTCCTGCATACGACTTGCCGTTGCCTTCCCTACTCCGTAAAATTTTTGAATTGGTAATTTTTCGACATACTTTTTTCCATGCTCAGGGGGAATAACAAATAATCCATTTGGTTTGTCCTCATCCGAAGCTAATTTGGCTAAAAATTTATTGTACGAAACGCCGGCAGAAGCAATTAAATTTGTTTCATTAAAAATATCATTTTTAATGGCTTGAGCGATAAACGTTGCAGAGGACATGCGCATTTTGTTCTCTGTAATATCTAAATAGGCTTCGTCTAGAGAAAGTGGTTCAATACTATCTGTGTATCTTTCGTAAATACTATGAATTTGATTTGAGACTGCTTTATAGGCTTCAAACCTAGGTCGGACAAAAACCAATTCAGGACAAAGTTCTTTGGCTCTTTTGCCATTCATTGCAGAACGAACGCCAAATTTTCGAGCTTCGTAGCTTGCGGCCGCAACCACCCCTCTTTCCTCACCTCCGCCAACGGCAACTGGTAAACCTTTTAAATTTGGATTGTCTCTTTGCTCTACAGACGCAAAAAAAGCGTCCATATCGATGTGAATGATCTTTCTCAATTTAATGCCTATTGCGCCTTTTCATGGCGAGAACTGTAAATAGAATACAACACTCCCGACGATAATAGCCCTAGTATTACAAGTAAGGAAACACTTGTTGGGATTTCTATGTATTTTAAAATCAACATTTTAATACCGACAAAAAACAGAACGCCTATCAATGCAAATTTCATGTAATGGAACTTGTCGAGCATTCCAGCCAAGAAAAAATAAAGGTTTCTTAAGCCGAGGATGGCAAAAATATTGGATGTGAAAATGATAAAAGGATCCGTTGTTATGGAAAAAATTGCGGGTATAGAGTCAACTGCAAAAACAATGTCCGAAAATTCTACAACAATTAAAGCTGCAAACAAAGAGGTAACAACTCGTTTGCCATTTTCCTTAGCGAAATATCGACCGTCTTTAATGGACCAATCAATCTTAAAAATTTTCGACAACATACGCACTGGAAAACTTTCTTTAAAATTTTCATGGTCGTTTTCTTTTTCAACTAACATTTTAAAAGCGGAATAAACTAAAATAGCCCCAAAAACGTAGGTTGCATATTCAAAATTTCGAACAAAAGCAGCTCCAACGAGTATCATTGCAAGACGGAATACAACGGCACCAATAATTCCCCAAAACAAAATATTATGCTGGTATTTTAGGTCAACTTTAAAAAATTTAAAAACTAAAGCCATGACAAAGATATTATCGAGACTTAAAGACTCCTCTATCAAATAACCTGTATAATAATCTAGTGTCGCTTTCCATGGGGAGGTTCCAAATTTGTTTATACCCATCCAATTGAAATCGTAAATGAAGTAAATTGCTATTCCAAATAACATGGCGACAGAAACCCAAATTGATGTCCAAATCAAGGATTCCCTCATACTTATTTTATGATCCTTTTTATGAAAAACACCTAAATCCAGGGCCAATAAACCAAAAACCAGTACCAGGAAAACAATCCAAATCATGCAGAAATATTTAGAGTAGTAAAGATAATTAAACATCCAGTTTAATTGGGCAAAGCAATCAATATTCTTAAATTTACCATAAAAAATTAATGGAATTTAACCTTCAATCCGACTTTCAGCCTACGGGTGATCAACCAGAAGCAATAAAAAGCTTGGTGAATGGATTAAAAGAAGGTTTGTTTGGTCAAACCTTACTAGGTGTAACTGGAAGTGGAAAGACATTTACAATTGCAAATGTGATTAAGGAAGTTGACCGACCGACGTTAATTTTAAGTCACAACAAAACCCTAGCTGCACAACTTTATGGTGAATTCAAGCAGTTTTTTCCTGAAAATGCCGTTGAGTACTTTGTTTCCTATTACGACTATTATCAACCAGAAGCTTATTTACCTGTAACTGGAACTTTTATTGAGAAAGATTTGCAAATCAACGATGAGCTCGAAAAATTAAGACTTTCAGCTACTTCTGCTCTGCTATCTGGTAGACGAGATGTAATTGTTGTTTCCTCCGTCTCTTGTATTTATGGTATTGGAAATCCCAATGAATTTGCGAAAAGTGTTATGCCAATAAAAGTTGGTCAAACTATTTCTCGAAATAAGTTTCTTTTGCGTTTGGTTGAAAATCTATATTCTCGTTCAGTTGTAGAATTCAATCGAGGTCAATTTAGGGTCAAGGGTGATACCATCGATATTTATTTGGCCTATGCCGATTATGCTTTGCGCGTTGTATTTTGGGGAGATGAAATAGAAAAAATAGCAACAATTGACCCCATTAACAATAGCACTATCGAGGTTCTAGAAGAAATAAATATTTACCCCGCTAATATATTTGTAAGTAGTCCAGAAACTACGAGAAAAGCGATTGATGCCATATCTTTTGATATGCAAATACAAGTAGATGCTTTTAAGGAAGAAGGTAAATTGGAAGAAGCAAATCGACTATTGGAAAGGACAGAATACGATTTGGAAATGATGCGTGAATTGGGCTATTGCTCAGGAATAGAAAACTATTCCCGCTATTTTGATCAGCGTGATCCAGGCACAAGACCCTTTTGCTTATTGGATTATTTTCCAGACGATTTTCTGATGGTTGTAGATGAAAGTCATGTAACCTTACCACAAATTAAAGCGATGTACGGTGGTGACCGATCTAGAAAACTGAATTTAGTCGATTATGGCTTCCGTCTACAAGCTGCTATGGACAACAGGCCTTTGAAATTTGAGGAGTTTGAGAGCTTACTGAACCAAATAATATATGTTTCTGCGACGCCAGCTGATTATGAAATAGAACGTTCGGAAGGGTTTGTGGTAGAACAAGTTATTCGACCAACAGGGCTTTTGGATCCAATAATTGAAGTTAGACCCAGTCTTAACCAAATAGATGACCTGATCAATGAAATTCAAATTCGGATAGAAAAAGGTGAACGGACTTTGGTGACCACGCTTACCAAAAGAATGGCGGAGGAGTTGCAAAAATATTTGGATAAACTTGGGGTACTGTGTCGATACATTCATAGTGATGTAGACACCATTGAAAGAGTTGAGATACTTCGGCAATTGCGTCTTGGAACATTTGATGTTTTAATTGGTGTAAACCTGTTACGCGAAGGTTTGGATTTACCCGAAGTCTCTCTTGTAGCAATTATTGATGCTGACAAGGAAGGCTTTTTACGAAGTACCAGAGCACTTGTCCAAACAGTAGGTAGAGCTGCTCGAAATGTCAACGGAAGAGTTATTTTTTATGCCGATAAAATAACCGATTCTATGAAACAGACTATGGATGAAACAAATCGTAGGCGAGAAATACAAATCAATTACAATACTGAAAATGGGTTAGTGCCGACGGCATTGAACAAATCAAAATCAAAAATCATGCAATCTACAAAGGTTGCTGATGGAGATTCCGCAACTCGAATTTTGGAACGTCGAGAATACGAACAAGCGGAAAATATTCAGATGGCTGCGGAACATAAAGGAACCTACACAGATCAAGACAAGCTACAAAAAATGATAAAAGCAACTAAAAAAGCGATGGAAAACGCTGCTAAAGATTTGGATTTTATTGAGGCAGCTCGATTGCGTGATGAATTGTTCGAAATGCAACGATTTGTCGAAAAATAACTCTGACTTACTTTATTTTACAATTTAAATTGATAATTCACTTCAGCCTTGTAATTTTGCCAAAACTTTAAAATGAAATTTAATTCCACGATCAGTCAATTTCGCACTATAGCCATTTTAGAAGGCATTTCATTCCTGCTTTTGGGTTTCACCATGATTTTAAAATATGCCGCTCATATGCCTTTACCAAATAAAATTGTTGGATACGCACACGGCTTCTTGTTTATTGCGTATATGGCTTGGTTGTACTTGAATTGGGTGGATAGAAAATGGAATTTCAAGATCTTCGTTTTACTTTTCATCGCCTCTTTAGTTCCCTTCGGTACTTTTATTGCCGACCGCAAATTCCTTATTTCCGAAGAGTCCCAAACGACGAATTAATATATCTTTGCTGCATATGGATACAAGAAAACACATTGAGGTCTGCTTCACTCCTGGAGAATACGACTATTACAAAGATGAATATGAAATCGTCGTAGTAATAGATGTCTTGAGAGCCACTTCAGCAATTTGTGCAGCATTTGCGCATGGCGTTAAGTCAATAATTCCTGTCGCTACGATTGAAGAAGCTAGTGAATACCAGGCCAAAGGTTTCCTTGTTGGAGCAGAAAGAAAAGGTCAAATTGTCGAAGGATTTGATTTTGGAAACTCACCATATTCCTACATGAAAGAGGAATTGAAGGGGCAAGATGTTGTTTTGTCCACGACAAACGGAACAAAAGCCTTGGATATTGCCAAAGATGCAGAAATCGTAGTTGTCGGTTCATTGCTTAATTTACAGTGTTTAAGTGAATGGCTCGAAGTTCAGGACAAAAATGTATTGTGTTTGTGCTCAGGTTGGCAGGATAAATTCAACTTAGAAGATACAATTTGCGCAGGTGCAATTTGTGAATACTTGCTGGGAAGTGGCAAATTTCAAAGTGACGAAGACTCTTCAATAGCAGCGAAATATCTCTATCTATCCGCTAAAGACAATTATTTTGGGTATTTAAAATCCAGTTCACACAGAAGACGATTAAAAAACTTAAATTTGAATGAGGATATCAAATATTGCTTAACACCAAATCAGCATGACGTGATACCAATACTTCGAAATGGAAAGTTGGTTCAGATATAAGATCTTAATACTACTGCTTGTGCCTTTTGGTATAAGTATGATTCCGTCGTCCAATTCCATTTATAAAAAGTGGGGATTTTTTGGACACAAGCGAATTAATAGAATTGCCATTTTTACTTTACCTCCCCAAATGTTCGGTTTCTACAAAGACCACATTGAATATTTGACTGAACATGCTGTTGACCCTGACAAACGGCGATACGCTATGGAAGGCGAGGCGCAATGTCATTACATCGACATAGATCACTACGCCAAAAACGGTGAAAATCCATTTGAGATTGTTCCCAAAAACTGGAATGATGCTATTGCCAAATACTCTGAAGATACCTTGCAAGCTTATGGCATAGTTCCTTGGCACATACAAGTAATGAAAAATAGATTGAGATGGGCATTTGAAAATAAAAATGTCGATTTGATACTAAAGTATTCTGCCGACATTGGTCATTATATAGGAGACGCTCACGTTCCATTGCATACCACAGAGAATTATAATGGTCAGATGACTGATCAAAGAGGAATTCACGGACTTTGGGAAAGCAGACTGGTCGAAATAAATGAAGGTGATTATGATTATTTTGTGGGTAAAGCTAAGTACATTGACAAACCGCTAGATTGGGCTTGGGAAATTGTAAAAGTCTCCCATCATGCATTAGACTCTGTCTTTGGTTTTGAAAAACACTTAACAGAAACGTTTCCAAAAGATAAAAAATTTAGCTTTGAACAACGCGGTAACACAACCGTTCAGACCTATTCCTACGATTTTTCACAAGCTTATCATCGAATGTTGAATGGTCAGGTCGAAAGACGGTTAAAGCAATCCATTATTTCTGTAGGCTCAATTTGGTATTCAGCATGGGTCGATGCAGGACAACCCGATTTAGGGAAATTGCAAAATACGCCGCCGTCCGCAGAACTAATCAATGAACTAAAAAAGCTAGACGAAGATTATCATAATGGGGCTCACAAAGGTCGCATTTGCGAATAATCAATCTTAAAATATTATTTTTGAACAAACTGTACTTTTATGATTAAAGTAGAAAATCTTAGGAAGGAATTTCCCTTAGGTCGAACCTTGCAAAAGGAACTGGCTACTAAAGAAAAAATAGCTGTAGCTGTTGATAATATTTCCTTTCAATGTCAACCTGGTCGAATTTTTTCTTTGCTTGGTCCAAACGGAGCAGGAAAAACAACCACCATGCGAATGCTTTCCACCATTTTCAAACCAACGAGTGGAAATATTGAAATAGCAGGAATCAACGCCGTGACTAACTCTAGAGATGCGAGAAGAAAAATTGGTTTCCTAACTGGATCAACTGGACTCTACGCGCGTTTAACACCAAACGAATTGATAAAATATTTCGCCGATTTATACGAAGTTTCTGACGCTGATTTTAAAATCCGAAAAGAAAAATTGTTCGATCTTTTGGATATGAATGATTTTCAAAACAAAAGAATTGGAAAATTAAGTACTGGGATGAAACAAAAAGTATCTATCTGCAGAACGATGATTCACGATCCAGAAGTCATTGTTTTTGACGAACCTACAAGTGGTTTGGATGTCATTACCGCAGAAAATATTATATCGTTGATTCGGGATTGTAAAAACGACGGTAAAACGGTCATTTTTTCGAGTCACATAATGAGCGAGGTTGATTTACTTTGCGATGATATGGCCATCGTCCACAAAGGTAAATTACTCTACAATGGTACCATGGAAAATTTCAGATCAAACCAACAAGAAAGTAGTTTAACCGCTGAATTTATCCGAATTATTCATGAATCAAACGCAGCAACAGTATGATTTTAAAAATATTTTTAAAAGAATTAAAAGATACCTTGCGAGACAAGAGAACCTTGATAATGATGGTCGTTATTCCAGTTTTGGTATTCCCTATCGTTTTAAATTTATTCGTTACCGTTAGCTCTAGTTTTGAAAAAGACGCTGCTATGCAGCGAGTAAAAATCGGATTTGTTGGAGACGCTCAAAGTCCTGTTATAGCTGGATTTCTTGAAATGCCAGCGGCCATGGGAAAAAAGGATTTGATTCCGTATCCGAATGAAAAGGCGTTGTTGCAAGACGTAAAAAACGATAGTTTGCAAATGGGAATTATTGTACCTGATAATTATCAAGAAAAAATGGATTCCATGGAGGCTGTGACTTGTGAAGTGTATTATGACGCTACCGATTTGGGAATCAAAGACCGCGCTAAATCGTACATGGAATATGTAGAAAAATCAGCTCGCGATAAACGGTATAAGTCAATGAACTTAGACGAAACCAAATTCCAAGTTATTTTGACGAATTACAACAATACGGCTTCAGACAAAGAAATGATTGGGAAACTAGCAGGAGGAATTTTGCCCTATATCTTCATTGCTTTTGGGTTCATTGGTTGCATGTACCCTGCAATTGATTTGTTCACAGGTGAAAAAGAACGTGGAACGATTGAAACTTTATTAACCACACCTGTTTCACGTTTGCAGATTCTTATCGGAAAAATGTGCGTTGTTGCCTTATCTGGTTTGCTGGCCGCAACTTGCGCTTTGGTAGGATTATATCTTTCAATCGAAGTTTTCAATTTGGTGGATAACGAAGAAATTCTTTCCATCGTTCGTGGAATTTTGACACCAAGTTTTATAATCATGTTGTTCTTATTGCTCTTCCCGTTGACCGTATTCTTCGCTGGAGTGATGATTCCAATTGCCGTTTACGCCAAAAGCTTCAAAGAGGCCCAAAGTATTATCACTCCGCTAAACATTGTTATGGTTCTTCCCGCAATGATTGGATTGTTGCCGGGAATAGAGCTTAACTATATGACGGCTTGCATTCCCGTTATCAATGTTGTTTTAGCTACTAAAGAATTAATAGCTGGCACCTTAGAACCAGTTTTATTGCTGCTCAGTTTTGGAATCATGGTAACGCTCGCCATGATTGCCGTTTTCGTTTCTTACCGCCACTTCGGAAAAGAAACTAATATTGTTATGTAATTTTGACGATATGAGAACTGTCATTTTTACATTAAGCCTTTTCACTTGTTCACTTTCTTTTAGTCAGTTGTATTTCCCTCCATCTTCTGGTACAACTTGGGACACTATGTCGCCTAGTCAATTGAATTGGTGTCCAGACAAAATACAGAACCTATACGATTATTTGGAAACAACGAACACAAAGTCCTTTATGGTTTTGAAAGACGGAAAAATAGTACTCGAGAAATACTTCGGAACCTTTACTTCGGATAGTTTACATGTTTGGAATTCGGCAAGTAAAACATTGGTTGGTTTTATGACAGGTATTGCGCAGCAGGAAGGATTTTTAAATATTTCGGATACAACATCCGACTATTTGGGAGCTAGTTGGACCTCTCTTACTCCTGCCCAAGAGGAGAAAATCACGATTCGGCATCAACTTTCGATGACAACTGGAATGGATGATGTTACGAATGGCGATTGTACCGATCCCAATTGTCTAACATACCTTGCAGATGCCGGAACTCGGTGGTCCTATCACAACGCTCCATACACCTTGTTAAATACTGTAATTAGCAACGCAACAAGCCAAAACTTCAATTCCTATATCGCCAACAAGTTAGGCACCCCTTGTGGGATTTCTGGATTGTTTATCACCTTTGGATATAACAAAGTTTTTGTTAGCAAAACGCGACCATTCGCACGATTTGGACTCTTGCTTTTGGCTGAAGGAATATGGAATGGTACACCTATTTTGAACGACCCTGTGTATTTCAATCAAATGACCAACAGTTCTCAAACCATCAATAATTCCTACGGTTATTTGACCTGGCTAAATGGTAAATCTAATTTTATGGTACCTGGATTGCAATTTTCCTTCAATGGCCCTTTAGAACCAGATGCCCCATTAGACATGTACGCTGCTTTGGGTAAAGACGGTCAAATTATCAATGTTGTTCCTTCACAAAATTTAGTTTTGGTACGCATGGGCGAAGGCGATGGTACAACCTTGGTTGGAACACAATACAATGATTCAATTTGGATTCGCATGAACGACTTATACTGTTCAACCGAATTATCAGATATCGATTTATTCAAAGGAGTATCTATATTTCCAAACCCAAGCATGGGTGCCATTCAAATTGACGGATTGAAACAAGAGGATTTGATTTTCTTTACAAACCATATAGGTCAAACCATTCCCTATGAGAGTGCCAATGGTAAATTTCTTTTGAAAGAAAAGGGATTGTTGTTCTTAACAATTGATCGGAATGGCATACAGAAAACGACCAAAATAATAGTTGAATAATTTGACCGAACTACCTTCCAATAAGGCATTCCAAAATTTAAACGGGCTCCGATTTATTGGTGCGCTTTCTGTATTTATCTTTCATTCGTTTACCCTTTCCAGAGAAATTTGGGGAGATTTTTACACAACTTCATTCTATAAAGCCATTTTTCAGCTTGCATCCCGCGGGCATTATGGGGTAGGGTTATTTTTTGTGTTAAGTGGTTTTTTGATTATTACTTTGATGTTGTGTGAATTAGACAAATCGCATACCATTAACGTAAAAAACTTTTTCGCCCGTCGAATCCTCCGAATTTGGCCTGTCTATTTTGCTTTGGTCATTTTTGGATTTTTTATTTTCCCACTTTTACCTTTTGGCCAGGAAACGGTCCATTCTCTTGGCTATTTTTCGGTTTTTCTATCCAATTTAGATGAAATTTGGGTTGGATTGAAAGACTCACTTACCTTTTTAACGGTTACCTGGTCTGTAAGTGTGGAGGAACAGTTTTACTTGTTTTTATTTTTGGTTCTCGGAGTCTTTCCTTTTTTGAGAAAACGAAAGTACATTTTTAGCTATTTAATTGCGGTTATTCTTACCTGTCTCGTATTTCGCATATTGAATCACTCGGATGAAAGAGTAATCTATTTCCACAGCTTTTCTGTT
>JAHEMP010000048.1 GCA_024643585.1 Crocinitomicaceae bacterium
CGCTTTTGGGAAAGATTTGATGGCGTCCATGTACATGTCCAACTCGTAATTCAAACAGCATTTCAACTTACCACATTGTCCAGCCAATTTCTGTGGATTCAATGATAATTGCTGATAACGTGCAGCGGAGGTGGAAACAGAGCGGAAATCTGTCAACCAAGTTGAACAACACAATTCACGTCCACATGAGCCAATTCCTCCTAAACGAGCTGCTTCTTGGCGCGAACCAATTTGACGCATTTCGATACGGATTTTGAAATTATCCGCCATGTCTTTGATCAACTGACGGAAATCTACACGAGAATCTGCTGTATAATAAAATGTTGCTTTTGATAAATCGCCTTGGTATTCAACATCAGAAATTTTCATTTCTAAATTGATCTTCAAAGCTAAAGTACGCGCCTGAAACATCACGTCTTTTTCCAAAGCACGTGCAGATACCCATTTATCGATATCCTCTTGTTCCGCAATACGGTATATTTTTTTGATCTCCATTGGTTTTAAACCTGGAGCCTTTTTCGCTACTTGTATTCTAGCCAATTCGCCAGTGGCCGAAACCACTCCTACATCGTAACCTGGACTTGCTTCCACTGCTACTACGTCGCCTGCTTGCAGGGACAAATTTTTTGCATTCCTGAAGAAATTCTTTCTGCTATTCTTGAATCGAATTTCAACTATATCGTATGGTGTTTGACCCGCTGGAAGAGACATGTTCCCCAACCAATCGTACACTTCTAATTTATTGCAACCGCCAGAACTACAGGTACCGTTGTTTTTACATCCGCGGGGCGTTCCACCACCGCTGCTACAACTAGCACAACCCATAATTCTTTTTTATTGAAACGTAAAAATACAAAAATTCAATGACGTGCATTTTTATCTTTCCCAAGAAATGAAAAATATTCCGTGTGAATTATTAAAACACGTCCTTGGACTTCGATTAGAAAACGATTTAAGCCGTTTGCAAATAATTTAACAACTCCTCTTTCTGACCTGTTTCCAATACATATTCAGGGAAAAAATCTCTGTCCATCAAGGCTTTTTCGGTAACATATCCCCAAGCGATAATTCGTGCATTTTCTGGGATTGTGTTTTCTTTAAAAAACCCTTCCACATTGCTCGGGCTAGAGAAAATATAAAGGTCCGCTGTCTCGATTTTATGTGAAACTATTTTTGTTTCGTAGATGGAAGCAGTTGATTTTTGATTTTCGGGAATGCTGTTAGCGATAGAATGTAAACTCGCATTACTCGTTGGGAAAAATACTTGTTTACCGCCAAGAAACTTTAAAAATTCCTTTCCAACCGAAATTGGGTCGCCACTATTTTCTCCTATGAAAGCCGGTTCAATATTCGCTTTTCTTAAAACACGAGCGGTTTCTTTTCCGACGCAGGCCGTAACGACATTTGCTGGAATTTCAGCTTGCTCTAGGAAATAGCGAACGCCATTTTTAGAACTAAAGAAAATCACATCGGTTTCCGTCGGAATTTCAAAAGGCATTTCTGAAAAATCGATCAACGATTGTGCATCCAACTTCCATTTCCGCTCTTCACAAAGTGGTTCTAGCCACTGGCAATCTTCAGGTGTTTTGGAAATGAAAAGTATCATCTTTCGAGTTTAATTTATTTTAAGTTTTCTTCACAGTTACTATACAACGCCCACAGAAAAATTTCTTTTACGTCACTTTTCCTTGACGAAAAGTAACCAAAAGTCAAGGCTTTAGATGGAAGTTAAAGCGCAATTCTCGCTTCGAAATCAATTTGTTTAAAAGCGCTTTATTTTTAAACTTCCTAAAAACGGGATTTTTTCGGTGATCTTCTCCGTTACTCTACGAAGCTTCCTCAAAAAGTCATCCGTTTTCAGTTCACTTTAAAAAACCTACCATCATATGCCAAATTTATTCTTTCTAAAAAAATGCAGCCTTTCTATTTAAGTGTCGCTACTATTTTTTCAGCAATGTCAAAAGCACCATTGTGTTCAAAATGGGTAATTTTTGCTGCTTCATTGGACGTTTTTGCGTGAGAAACGTGAATTTTTCCATCAATATCACAAAAAACACCCAAAGGCAATTGACAACCACCTTCCATCAAATTCAATACTTTTCTTTCAATACGAATGCGATTAGATACTTCTTGATGATGCAAGTTTTTCATGATTTCAGCCATTCTAGCATCGCCTTCACGAATTTGCAAACCCAAAACGCCTTGAGCTGGCGCAGGAACAAATTCTGTTGTGTCCATGACATGAACGTGAAAATCGGATAGGTCTAATTTCAAACGGTCAACACCTGCTTTTGCAAGAATTATAGCGTCATATTGGTCGTCGGCTAATTTGTTTATTCTCGTTGGTACATTTCCACGCAAATCTTCAGTGGTGCAATCTGGGCGCAACGCTTTCACTAATGACTTTCTACGAGCCGAAGAAGTTCCAATAACGCCATTTGCTTTCAATCCCCATTTTTCGGATTTATCGACTGAACTTTTGCGAACCAATAGCAAGTCGGCCGGATTTTCTCTTTCCGAAACCGCAGCGATTACCAATCCTGCTGGCGGATTAGTTTCCAAATCCTTGTGCGAATGCACGGCCAAATCGATTGTTCCAGCCAACAATTCTGTTTCAATTTCTTTGGTGAAAAAACCTTTCCCTTCTAGTTTATCGAAACTTAAATTTTGCACAGCATCGCCTTGTGTGATGATAATTTTAATTTCAACTTCGTGGTTTAAATCTTCCAGTTGCTTTTTGACGTGGTGAGCTTGCCAAAGAGCCAAGTCGCTACCTCTGGAACCAATAATTACTTTCGACATGTATTAATTTGATTTTAGAAGAATTTCTTTCGCCATTTTCATCGGCATGCTCATGTATTTTTTCTCCATGTAGCCCATGATTTTTTCCAAAACTTCTTTTGAATTTCCATCCAACCCAGCGATTTCATCTTTGAAAACCTCGTTCATCGCTATGGATTTGATATCTTTTACTTTTTGAGGAACAGACCGCATGGCCAATTCTACATTTCTTTCTTTGTTTAATCGTTCAAATTGCAACATGGAGAATTCTATGATTTCTTCAACATGGGTAATTTCACTTGAACGCTCTTTCAAGTTCTTCTCAGAAATTTTTTGAAGCGAAGAAACCGAAATATGAAAAACGTCGTGGTCTTTCAAAACCGTCGGATGCAAATCTTGTGGAATTGCAATATCGATGACCAATTTTTTGTCGGTTTCGTTTTGCAATAAACTTCTGTAAATCTCCGGCGTAACGAGATGAGTATCTGTTCCTGTACAAGATATTAGCACATCGAAACCATCTTTGTAATCTGTCAATGAAGCAAATGGCAATGCGCTGCCGTGAAGGTCGTCTGCTAATTTCTGGGCCTTTGAGAAAGTACGGTTGAAAACAACGAAATTGCTATAGCCGTGTTTTTTAAGGAAACGACTCAAATTCGTATTTGTAACCCCAGCACCGATAATGACAATTCGAGCATCCAAAGGAATGTTCAAATCACGCATTCTGTGATAAGCCAAGGAAACAACGGAAACCGGTTTTCTAGAAATGGATGTTTCTGTATATACTTTCTTCGCCGTTTCTATTGTTTGTTTGATGGCCAAACGAAGAAAATCGCCAGAAAGATTCATGGCTCTACTTTGCTCAAATGAATTTCGAACTTGTGTGATAATTTCTCTTTCACCCACAACCATTGAGTCGATGGAAGAAGCTACACGCAACAAATGATCCATTGCTTTTTCTCCTTGGAAATAGGCCGCGGATTGCACAAACTGTTCAACTTTTTCAGATGTCAGATTGGGATAAAGCGTGTGGAAAAATTTCGTCAATTCTTCAGGTGAACTTGTCGATTTTCCACAAAAAAGAAACTCAACCCGGTTGCAAGTAGACAAGAAAATAAGTTCATCCCAACCAAAAACTTCTTTGATAGCCGTCAACCTTTCTTTTCGTTGCTCTTCTTCAATTTGAAGCAAACCAATTTCATCCACCGCTATGTTGCTGTGTGTAAAGGCAATAACTTGAAACTGGGCATACCTACTCATATCTCTCTCACAAAAGTACATTCGCATTGTCAGAAAAGTGTCATTTCTTTGTCATAATAAGGGTTTGAAGGTAATTTAGAATGTTTTTAAATAAGGGTAAAAAGAGTGGAGAGTGATTGAGTGGAAAGTATAAAGTGGAGGAGTTTTTACTTTCCTCTTTAAAACTCTCCACTTTACACTTATCTTTGTTCCATGGCTCATTTGATTTTAGTTCCTACGCCGATTGGCAACCTGGAAGACATTACGCTTCGGGCAATTCGTATTTTGAAAGAAGCGGATATTATTTTTGCGGAAGACACACGAACCACGAAGCGATTGCTGAGTCATATGGACATACACAAACCCTTGGCTCCGTTTCACATGCACAATGAGCACAAATCATTGGAAAATGTTGTTAGCAAAATCAAATCTGTAGGTTCTGCTGTATTGGTTTCAGATGCAGGTACTCCAGGGATTTCGGATCCTGGTTTTTTATTGGTTCGCGCTTGTATAGACGAAGGAATCAAAGTAGAATGTTTGCCCGGGCCGACAGCGATTATACCTGCTTTAGTTGCCAGCGGATTTTCGTCCGATCGCTTTTGTTTTGAAGGATTTTTACCGCACAAAAAAGGTCGCCAAACGAAATTCATGGAGTTGGCGGAAGAAGATAGAACCGTTATTTTATACGAATCACCTCATCGTTTGGTGAAATGTTTGGAGCAAATTGAAGAATTCATGGGCGCGGAAAGACGCGTTTGTGTGGTGCGTGAAATCTCCAAACTATTCGAAACCTATCACCGAGGAACTGCCGAAGAATTGAAAAATTATTTCAATGAAACTACCCCAAAAGGAGAAATCGTGGTTCTAATTGAAGGTATTTCGAAGGAGGAAGTTAAGTTGAAAAAAAAATTAGGTAAAAAGAACATGGACCGTCCTAAGGACTGATGGAACATGGACCGTTCCTTAGGAACTGATGGTTTTAAAAATTATCCATCAGCAAAGCGGTCTATGCTCCAACAACGAAGTGGTCCAATATCCAATAAAAATGAAAACAGAAGCAATCGTTCTAGTCAAAAAAGCAAAACCGGCGCAAGCATTTGAGCGCAGAGAGTGGTCAATTCCAACCATAAATGCCGACCAAGTCATCATAGAAAGTGAGGCCTTTGGTTTGAATTATGCGGATGTGATGGCGAGCCAAGGTTTGTACCGAGAAGCACCTCCCATGCCGAGTGTAATCGGGTATGAAGTAGTTGGAAAAGTCGTAGAAGTTGGTTCTAATATTGACGCCTCTTGGCTAGGCAAACGTGTTTTGGCATTTTGCAGATTTGGCGGTTATTCCAAACATGTAATTACCGAAAATTTTGCTTTTGTTGCCCTTGACAATATTCCAGCCGGCGAGGCACTGGCATTGTGCACGCAAGGTGTTACGGCGTACTATATGTCGCAATACCTAGCGCCAGTTCGAAAAAACGAACGCGTCTTGATTCATGCTGCAGCAGGTGGTGTTGGAAGTTTGTTAATACAACTTTGTAAAATGAACGGTGCAGAAGTTTATGCCAAAATTGGCTCTTCCAAAAAAGCCGAATTTGTCAAAAAATTAGGTGCTGATCATGTTATCGATTATTCTAAATCCGACTATGCAGAGCAAATTTCAAAAATCTTAGGTGTGGAACGTTTAGACGTTAGTTTCAATCCTGTCGCTGGAGATACCTTTAAAAAGGATTTCAAATTATTGGGTTCTGGAGGTCGATTGATGCTTTTCGGAGGCTCACAAATGAGCGGAGGAAAATATGGCATCTTTTCTACGTTAAATTTCCTTAGAAAAATGGGACTTATTTTACCGATTGGTTTGATGATGCGTTCAAAAAACACTTTAGGAATTAACATGCTTAAAATCGCCGATAACAAACCGATGATAATGTTCGACTGTTTAAATGCTGTTTTTCAATTGTATCGTCAAGGCAAATTGAAACCGGAAGTCGGAGGGTCATTTCCCGTTACCGATTTTACAAAAGCATTCGAAAGTTTGGAATCAGGAAAAAGTGTGGGGAAAATTGGTGTTTATTGGGACTGAAATTAATTCCAAATCAATAAAGTGTCACCCTTTAACGATTCGTTGAAAGCATCTCTTAGTGTTTCCAGTTTTATTTTTGCGTATACGTCCCCAGCTATTGCTTTTGCTTTAGTTTGGTAATACAAATCAATTGAATGTCCAAACAAATCATGCTCCAGCATATTTTTGATTTCGGTAATCTTTGCATTGATTTCAATCAGAAAATGTTCAATTTCTCCCAATTCTGAAACTTCCTGCGATGTCAATTTAATTTTTTTCAGCAAATTAGAATATCGAGGTAAAAGACCATTTAATGTCCCAATAAATTGTTCCAATTCCTTATTCAGGTTGTCTTTATTTTCGTAAAATTCCATTATTTTACAATCTTAGGGGATATGCAAGTTAGAAATTTTTTTTACATCACAAAATCTTTTTCAAGGTTTTCGCGTTGGAGTTAGTAATATTGCAGTATGGCTGGCATCTACATTCACATTCCTTTTTGTAAACAAAGGTGTTCGTATTGTGATTTTCATTTTTCTACCACTTTCGAATCCTATCGCTCGAAAATGATTGATGCTTTGTGCCTAGAATTAATCTCTCGGTCGGAAGAGCTTAAAGCAGAGAAAATCGAAACCCTATATTTTGGAGGAGGTACGCCAAGTCTTTTGAAGGAATCTGAGTTTAAAGCAATTTTTGACTCCATTCGCCAAAATTATCAACTCGGGAGCAATTTAGAGATTACACTTGAAGCAAATCCTGATGACATTCAGACCACCTCATTGCGATCTTGGCGAAAATTGGGTTTTAATCGGTTAAGCATCGGTTTGCAATCTTTTCGAGAAGAGGACTTGAAATGGATGAATCGCGCACATTCAGCAGAAGAAGCGAAAAACTGTGTTCTGTTGGCTCAAAGCGAAGGATTCAATGCAATTTCGGTTGATTTAATTTATGGCCTGCCTAATTTGCCTCAAGAAGTTTGGAAAGATCATATCCAAACGGTGGTTGGGTTTGGCGTGGATCACGTCTCCGCTTATTGTTTAACGGTTGAAGAAAAAACTCTTTTACACAAAAAAGTAAAAGACGGCATCCTAAAACCATCCAATGATGATGAACAATCCGAACAATTTAATTTGCTTCGTGGCGAGTTAAAAGATGCTGGATACATACATTACGAAATTTCTAATTTTTGCAAACCTGGTAAAGAGGCTAGACATAACTCTTCTTATTGGAAAGGAGAAAAATACATTGGAATTGGCCCCTCGGCTCACAGCTATTCGCTGTTAGCAAGGCGGTTCAATGTAGCTAATAACCAGCTCTATATTAAAAATATCACGAACGGCACAACTTATTTCGAACAAGAGGTTTTAAGCGATAAGGATCGTTTCAATGAATTGTTATTGACGGGCCTTCGAACAAAATGGGGTGTTAAAATCAATAAGTTGCAGGATATTTTCAATCTTTCTGTTAGCTTTACAGATAGACTGCAAGAATTCAAAAATTCAGGTCAAATCGAAGAAATCGATGGAACACTGTTTTTAACAGACGAAGGTTGGCTTATGGCTGATTTTATTGCCTGTGAGCTATTCGAAGGCTAGAATTTTTAAAATTTGATTTACGTTAATTTCATAAAAACATGTTACTTTTGCCATTGTTCTATTCATTAAAATCCTAAAGCTAGTTATGAGACGTAGTTTTCTTTTCTTTTCTCTATTACTATGTGCTGTGAACACTGTTTTTTCGCAGCGGAATGAAAATGAAATAAATACCTTCATAAAAGGCGCTGATGAGAAAGAGCTTTTGGAAATGAATTCCAATTTACTTATGGAAGGAATGTTCTATTTTTCTGACCTGGTAATTGATAAGCTTTTGATTCTTAAGCCAGAAAGTAGCAACTACAATTATCGAAAAGGATTTTCAACACTTGAAGTTTACAAAGATTACCAAAAGGCGATACCGTATTTTGAAAAAGCAATAAAAAGCATCAACAACAACTATGACATGTTTTCCATTAATGAAAACAACGCTCCATCAGATGCCTATTTCTATTTGGGGAAATGCTACCATTTGAACGAAGAAATAGATAAAGCTGAAGAGAATTACAAAAAATTCAAGGAGTTTTCGCGGAAGAAGTCTGAACTTTTACCAGAAGTAGATTTACGCCTAGCGCAATGTATAGAAGCAAGAAAACATATGCAAAATCCAGCCAAAGTTTTCATAAATAATGTTGGTTCTGAGGTAAATACTCAATTTCCTGAATATAGTGCGGTAATATCATTGGACGGTACAGCCTTGTATTTTACCTCTAGAAGACCTTGGCCAAGAAAACTGAGTGAAGATTTTAAAGACCATAATTACAACCTTTACCCTGAAGATGTTTATGTAAGCTACCAAGATTACGATAGAAATTGGTTAGAACCTTTGCGTTTGAAATTTTGCGCTCCGGGAAGAAATGAAGCGACCGTAGGAGTTAGTCCCGATGAAAGAAAAATTTTCTTGTATCTCGATTCAACTGGTAATGGCGATATTTACTATTCTGATTTTTACAAAGCCAGATTTAACGAAATCCACAAATTAGATGTCCCAGGAGTTAATACCGAATATTGGGAAGCTCACGCTGTTATTAGTCAAGACAAAAGCAGGTTCTACTTCGTATCCAATAGACCGCAAGGATATGGGGGAAGAGATATTTACTATTGTAATAATTTAGGAGATGATCAGTGGTCGGAACCAATTAATATGGGGCCAAACATCAATACTCCCTATGATGAAGACTCTCCTTTCATTTCCATAGACAATAAAGTGCTTTATTATTCAAGCAATGGTCCGAAAAGCATTGGAGGTTTTGACATAATGAGAGCTAATTTAGACCAAAGTGGCAACTGGTCTCCTGGTGAAAATCTGGGTTATCCATTTAATTCTACTAATGATGATATTTATTACACGACAACCGTTGACGGCTTAAAGGGATACATGACTTCCTTTCGGAAAAATGGAGAAGGCGAAAAGGACATTTATGAAATTCACAATGAGTATTTAGGTCTACAAAATTTAACTGTTTTTTCTGGAAATATTACTTCTTCTGATGGTAAAGAAATCGATGAAAATTTGATTATTCAGGTACAAGTAAAATGTATTGACTGTGATAAAAACGAAACTAGAATAATCTATCCTCGACCACGTGATGGTTTTTTCATCTCTGGTTTGGAGCCATGTAAAAGTTATTCTGTTGATTACCACAGTTTAAGAGACACGAAGACTATTTACCATGATGCCTTTAAAACATCATGCGACACAAACTATAGAGTTGTCAAACGAAATTTGATCATTAATCCAAACGGCACGCTTTATAAACCTGTGACAGAGTTGGTATTCGATGAAAATATAAAGAACTTTCCCAATCCAGAATTTATACAATACCTTGGGTTTAATAAAAACAAGTTGTCTGCTGAAGAAGGTGATTTGAACAAGTATTTAAAAGGTATAGAAAAGCAATTGGAAGAGGGTCGTGAAAAAATCACAATAAACATATACGCCTCCGCTTCAACCGTTCCGACAGAAACTTTCAAATCAAATGATTTGTTAGCTAAAAAAAGAGCCGAAAATATTAAAGCAAACTTGCAAGACTATTTTAATAAGACACCTTATAAAAATAGGGTTACGATCAACATTTTGTCGGCAATGGTGCAGGGCCCTGAATACAAAGGTGATTCTGACAATGAAGAAAAGTACGGACCTTACCAGTACGTAGGTTTGAAAACCAAGTAATTTCAAATCATCATTTTCCGAGTTCTCCCATAATTTTGGTAATTTGGCATTTCCAAAATTCTCATATGAAAATAGCGTCTACTTTACTTTTACTATTTACCATTTCATTTAGCTTTGGCCAGAAAAAAGTGCTGGACCACACTGTTTATAACGATTGGAAATCCTTAAAAAGTCAGATTGTTTCAAAAGATGGTCGATATGTCTCCTATGAAATCACACCGCATCGTGGGGATGGTTATTTGTATTTATACGATACCAAAAACAGCACTATAGATTCATTTTTTCGCGGCACGAGTGCAGAGTTCTCTGAATTGAATGATTTTTTCGTCTTTAAAAAAACGGCAGGATTCGACACATTGCGGATCTGTGAATTAAAAAAAATCGACAAAAAGAAATGGCCAAAGGATTCTTTGTTTATTCTTCGTTTAGAGGATCGTGACCTGAAAAATGTTGCCTTACTGAAAAACTTTTCTGTTAATGAAACAAGCAATTGGATGGCGTATACCATCGACAGTAACTACGTTGAACCCAAAGCCGCTGAATCAAAAAAGAAAAAACGTTTTAATTGGTTCAAAAAGAAAAAGAAAAAAGAAGAACCTAAGAAAGCTAAAGTTTCTTCAGATGGAAATTACGCGTATCTATTTCGACCTTCGACTGAAAAGAAAATTGAATTTAAAAATGTGAAAGAGTATTTGTTCTCACCCAACGGAGAATTTTTTATCTTCAAACAACAGCAAAAAGTCGACGATGCCGAAGAGTTTAAACTAGTTGCCTACGACATCTATAAAGAGGAATATTTTACTATTGACTCATTGAAAACAGGAATTAGTAACTTATCCATTAGCAAAAGCGATAAGTTCTTTGCCTATTTGGCTACATCCGACACATCCAAAGTAAAAAACAACACCTTCTATCTATACGATCTTAAAGACAGACAGAAATACATTTATTTGGATAGCACATCTATATACATTGATTCCAGTTTGTGCGTCAGTGAAAATCAACCTTTTGTTTTTACAGAAAATGAAAAATATCTTTTCCTTGGCTTGGATGATTTGAAACGAAAAGAACCCGAAGATACTCTCTTGGCGTCAGAAAAAGCAAAATTGGATATCTGGCATTACGAAGAAAAAAGGAATCAACCCATGCAATTAGTAGAACTTGTGCGGGACAAAAAAAGAAGTGTTTTGCAAGCATTAAATCTTGTAACATTTGAATTGGTCGCTTTGGAAAATGATTCCATAAAAGCCTCTAGCAGCAAATTTTTGGAAGGGGACTATATTCTTGGTAGAAACGATGACCCTTATTCTGTCGATTTCAATTGGGACTTTCCTTTTGCTGCAGATCATTATAGAATTTCCCTGATTGATGGAGATAAAGAACTTATTAAAAGAAGAGTCTATTTCGGAGGCGAGTTATCTCCGTCAGGGAAATATTACACGTATTTCGACAAAAAATCACTCCAACACATTTTAGTCGATTTGGATTCAAGAAAGGAAGAATGCATGTCGTGCCAATCGAAAACAATTAACTGGCAACAAGATGGAAATGGAACGCCGCATGTTCAATATCCATTTGGCGTTTTGGGCTGGAAACGAGGAGAAAATGAAGTTTATGTCCAATCCGAATTTGACATTTGGAAATACGATGTTGCTAAGAAAAACTTGACGTCAATAACGAATGGACAAGGGAAATTGGAGAATATCGAGTTCAGACCAAGAACCTGGAACAACGATAGTATCTACATTTCTTCGGAAAACTCCTATTTGTTAGCCACCAACCGTACAACCAAAGATGAGATGATTTATGAATGGATTGACAAGGGTGCACAAAACGAAATAGTCAAAGTTTACCAAACACCTCATGCCATCAATACCGTTCAGCGCAGCGAAAACGACTCAACAATTATTCTTAGAAAATCAAGTATAAAAGATTATGCTGATTTGTTTTTGATGGACAGTAATTTTAAGAAAGAAAAAAGAATAAGTAAAACAAATCCTCAACAAGACGAATACAATTGGGCGACTGT
>JAHEMP010000284.1 GCA_024643585.1 Crocinitomicaceae bacterium
GCTGAAGTCCATTTCGTATAACCATTTTTATCTAACATAGTAGAATAGACTTTTTCAGGCGTAGCATCAATGAATATTTCAAAATGAAGTTTCTCTAGGCGACCGAAACCTTCAACATATTTTTTAAAATTGTTGAGGATTGCTTGCCAACCATCGCGTTGCAATTCAACTGAATTCTCAGTTTCCGCTTGAAAAATTTCTACAACCTTTGTGGTGTCTCCAATGGAAGTGAATTGAACATCCACGGCTCTTCCATCGCCCATGGTATACGTAATTTGTTTATTAGTTTCTACGGTGTCATAAATTCCCCAAAAATCAAACCCAACACTTCCATCTTTGGCTTCCATACGGGAAGTGAACTTCCCACCAACTCGTAAATCGTTTTCAGCTTTCGTTGTGTGCCAATCATCCGATGCAGCATTCCAATTAATAATGTGTTCGGGGCTAGTCCAGGTTTTCCAAACCTTTTCAATACTTGCCTTGATTGTTGCTTCAATTGTGATTTTAATCGGGTTCATCAACATTAATAATTTTAAGAAAATGAACTACTAATGTAGTTTTTTTAGTCAGGATTGCTTCTTTAGCAAAGAGAATAATTTTCTTGGCTTTACACTCAGGAAATTTTGAATGGTTGCTAAAGTTTTTTTCTGATCGGAAAGCAGGTCTTCGTATTTTATTTTAAGGGTTGGATGGTGTTGAAATAATTCATTAATCCGTTGTTCACTTTTAAGAAGGTTGCTTTGGTAATTCTCCAATTCAAACGGGTCGATTGATATGATAGGAATTTGATTCGTTGTTTTACCACTGCTCCATTGTTGCGTAGCTTCTGCTCGCCTCAACGATTTGAATTGCGATTGTTTATCTTCTCGCACTAGATGAATGATGCAAACGGTTTTATCCTTTACTATTTCGCTAAATGATTTTTGGTAGACCTCATTACTTTCATATTCATAGAATAACTTTAATCCCACCGCTTGAATAGATTTATGATGCGGATGAAAAACTATTTTGTCTATAGACGGTAATTGCGTGTTTGCATTAACTTCATAAGTTTCACGAAGTATTTCTCCATGCGAAATGATTTGCGGATGTGAGTTTAATAAAGTGTGTAGCCAAGTAGAACCTGAGCGTGGGGCACACACAATCACGAATTTGGTGTACGCTTCCGTTAAAGGAAAGAGATTCAAGAATTTCTTTCGCTTGATGATGAGCCAGGTGCGGAGGTAGGGGAGCATTTGATGCAAACTTACAGTCTTCTCGTTTATAAGTCAGGTTATAGCCTGGCAAAAACAATAGTAACGTCAGCGAACATCAGACGAAACCTCCTTTTCTCTTTTAGTTAAAAGCCAATGTAAGATAAACAAGATCCCCACCAAAGTAGGGACGATCATGTAAAAATTGGTTGCTAATTGAGGGCGAAGAGTATAAAGACCAACCATACTTCCTGTGGTGAGTAGCCCACCAAGCCCGTCCCATTTCAATGCAAGAGCTAGTCCAATGGTCGTTCCTATTGGAAAAAATATAAATGTTATAATTTCCCTCAGATTGCGAAATCCTTCACCGGATTCGTTTTCACCAAACACATAGGCAAGTAGAAAGAACAATACAAAAATTAAAAACAGAGAGCCAATAATTCGGGCGGTCCAACGAATGAAGGTGATAAGATTATTCTTTTTCATAACCTTGTTGATTATTCTTTTTCAATTTTAATATCATCGATCCAAAATGTCCCGGGCTGTAATACGTTTACCTCCAATCTGAGTTGATCAAATTCTTCACGAACGGGAACGCTAAATTCAAATTGTTTCCAATCATCAATTTCCTCATTAGATATCATCAAGATTTTTTCGTCACCTGTCATTGGAGCGACTCCGCCAGCCCGTACTTGAAATTCAGCACCCTCGTTTTTAATCCAAAAACTTAATAAATAGGTACTACCTTTTTGTGCATCAAATTGATTCGAGAAACCGGGAGATTTCCAACCACCGATAGATGAGCAGGCTTTGACTTCAAATTTTAGCGATTGGGTTCCTTCTTTGAAGTCATCTTCATCAAACGAAATTGTAAACTCCCCATCGGGAACTGTATTCGGTGTGTACACCAACCAATTTACAGGAATCCCGTTTTTTACAACTTCAAACCCACCATTAATTCCAACGGAAGTGTCCTTTTCAATTTCGCTCATTTGCGTGCACCCTAATAGCAATATCAACAATCCAAAAAACAGAGTGCATGTAGCCGACTTAATATTTTTCTCATCTTTCATGATTTATGAATTTTGTTTACAACTTTAATCACATTCGAAAATAAAAGGCTGATATGGATTAATTGATTAACCGAGGTTAAGAACTACTTGTTTGTAAATCTTCTGCGGATTCGGCTCAGAGAGGGTGGTTTTACACCTACATACGAAGCGATAAGGTATTGTGGTATACGTTGTGTTAAGTCTGCATAGTAGGAAACAAACCGATTATATCGCTCTTCGTGATTCTGCATATAAATAGCCAATAATTGGTTTACCATGACATCAAAGCGGTGCTCTACAAGATAGCGACCAATAAGGTTTCCATTCTTCGTGGTATTGAATATGGTTTGCACATCGGGATAAGTAATAATCAGCATTTCACAGTCTTCGATGGCCTGAATGGTTTGAAGCGATGGGACATTCTTAGTAAAGCTTTGATAGTCCGCTATGAATTCTCCTTCTTTTGTAAATTCGAATGTCGATTCTTCATCATCTTTATATACAAAGTAGCGAACCAGTCCCTTTGTAAGAAAGCCAACGTGTTTGTTTATTTCTCCAGTCTGCAGAAAATTAGCACCTTTTGGGAGCGAATATGGTTTAAAACATTTTTTAATAAGATCGACTTCTTCTTGTTCTAGATTGGCGACCTGGCTAAAGAGTTGTAATAAGATGGAGTGCATTTGCTTATAGGTTTGGAGGTTCAAAACCAATTTCATGCAGCAACTACAAAGATCGTAAAAATGATAAGGGAATAAAAATGCCTACCCTTCCATTTTTCGCACAACAACCGTGGCATTATGCCCTCCAAAACCAAAGGTATTACTCATCGCTACTTTAATGTCTTTCTCCATTTTTTTACCGAACACAATATTTAACCCTTGTGGTAACTCAGGATCAATGTTCTGTGTATTG
>JAHEMP010000285.1 GCA_024643585.1 Crocinitomicaceae bacterium
TTAAGATTTTGCTATTTTTTTGCGGATGGCACTAAGAAATTCAGGCGTTACACCAAGATAAGATGCAATTTGAACGTTGGATATTCGATTGAAGAAGTAGGGGTGTCGTTTTAAAAAGTCGAGATAACGTTCCTCTGCGGTAGAACTAATATTTTGAAGGACTCTACGTTGAGTACTTACCAGCGCATTTTCTGTGAAGACCCTGAATATTCGGTTGAATTTGGGATAATCAACAAAGAGTTTTAGTTGGTCTTCTTTTTTAATTTGAAGTATGGTGGAGTTTTCTAAAGCCTCTATATATAGTTTGCTTGCTTCTTCCGAGTGAAAGCTTCCAATGTCTCCGATCCACCAATTTTCAACCGCAAATTGCAGGTTGTGCTCTTTACCATTGAAGTCAACCATGAACATTTTCAAGCATCCTTCCACAACAAATGTATTGTACACACAGACATCACCTTCCTGGAGAATAAATTGTTTTCTTTTAATTGTTCTCTCTTTGAAAATGTTTTCCACAATAGACTTTTCTTCCTCATTTAAGGGAAGGAACTTTTCAAAATAATCTATTAATGGTTTTATTGTCATTTTTTAATTCGTTACAACGTCAAGCTAAAATCCGTAGGCTTTCCGTCTGTTAATATCTATAAAAGTATCTGATTCAAATGCCCTTTGCAAGTAGCTCATAAGCCTATGGATTTTTAGCGCCTGTTAAGTGCATTTTTAGGTCATCAAATAGTCGCGAAAATGTTCAGGATTCAGGATGACTTTCTTCAATCCGTTGATGTTATCCAGTAAAGGGTTCGAGCTTACTGTTGTGTTCATTTTTCCGTTTAAAGCAATCTTCTGCGTGAGCCAGTTTACATATGCCCCTCCACCTGTAAATTGAAATCCGTTCAATATTATTTGGTTTATGCGTTGATGATTTCCTACTTGTTCAAGTGTCTCCAGAATCTGATCTTCTATTATTGTGAAGTAAGGGTTCAAGACTTGTCGGAGTTCGTCCGTTTTAATGGTCTTATGTTCAATTTGGTATTCAGTGCCAAGTTTAGGTAAGTCGAATAGAAGCGTCTCCAACTGTTCATTGGCCAAACTTAGGTGGTGAGTTCTAAAAATGTAATTTCGAAGAGCGTGTTGGAGCTTCCATGTTCCAATTCGGATGGCACCTTCTGCAATTGGTAATGAGTTCGCAAATACTGTTATCTCAACCTTGCTAGCACTGAAATCAACCAATACAAAGTCTTTCTTTTCAAAGAGTATTCCCATACCGATAGCAGAACTACATGGTTGATGAATCATATAGACTTCCTTAGCTCCTGCATGTTCACCTGAATCTCGGTAGGCACGTTTCTCCACCTCAGTTGCTGACATTGGCAATGAAAAGTACATTCTGTGACTGCTTGGCAACCAAGAACGTTCATTTAACACCTTTAGAATCGATCCTCTAAGAAGGTGTTCAAAACCGTGGAAATCAGCAATTACTGTGTTAACCGGTTTAATGATTTTGTACGGTTCAGTGTGAATTGTTTGGTTTCCAAATCCTGAAATTTGGTTGGTTGTTGGGTCAATTGAAAGTTCAGCCGTTTCGTTGAATATCAGTTCGTTGTTGTGAATTAGTCGCAAGTTCTGACTACCTGGATCTACACCGATAGTTTTGGTAAAGAAATCTAAAAGTCCCATTAATTAGTTGATGAATTTTCGAGTAGCTCTAATTGCCCACAACGGTTCAAATATGCGTATTGCGGGATATCAAAGCACTTCGCTATCAAACCGCTATGCTTTTTATTAAATGCTCTAAAGTTCAAATTTACTAAATCGCCCCGTATTACGTATATTTATTGTTACCAGCTGGCATTCCTATCAGTTCGTAATTTGTACTTCTTCCTCCTGCTACCTCTCTTTGTAATATTCCTTTATCAATCAAATCATTAATATCTCTAACTGCTGAATCTTTAGAACACTTTGCAATTTTCGCCCATTTAGATGATGTTAATTTCCCATCAAACCCATCCAATAGTCTATTCAATAATTTTCTTTGTCGGTCATTTATTGCTGTATTAATTTGTTTTTGCCAGAAATCAGCTTTGAATAATACTTTTGTAAGTATTGAATCCGTAGATTTTAAAGCATTAATCAAACAGTTTAAAAACCAAACAATCCAATCTGTAATATCTAAGTTCCCTTTTTGCGTATTTTCCAATATCTCATAGTACTGCTTTCTTTCTAACCGAATCTGAGCAGACATACTGTAAAATCGTTGGTTGCTTTTATCAGCTTTCGCAAGAAGCATATCAGTCATTGCTCTTGTTATTCTTCCATTTCCATCTTCAAAAGGGTGGATTGTTACAAACCATAAATGAGCGATTGCTGCTTTAATTACTAAGTCAATTTTACTATTGTTGAACCAATTCAGGAATCGGGTCATTTCTTTTTCAACCAAATCAGAATCAGGTGCTTGAAAATGTACTTTTTCTTTTCCCATTGCTCCAGATACAACCTGCATAGGCCCAGAAGTATCTTTTCTCCAGTCTGCTACCGTGATTTTGTACATTCCACTTCTTCCTGTTGGAAATAATGCTGAATGCCAGCCAAAAAGCCTGTCAGCTGTTAACGGATCAAAGCATCTTTGAGTAGCGTCTAGCATCATTTCAACTACTCCTTCTACACTCCTGTCTGAATCCACAGCTCCCGCTATTTCCATTCCTAATCTGCGTGCAATTGATGAACGCACTTGGCCAGGGTTTAGAAATTCGCCTTCAATCTCCGACGATTTTAATACATCAAGAGTCAACGTATCAAGTAGTGCCTCATTTCTCAAATCGAAACCTAATGTTTCCATTTTTCCAATAAGCCTGCCTTGTAAATTTCTTGCCTCACTCAATAAATCCAAGAAATCATTACTATTCCAAGTAAATTCTGGCCAATTGTCTTTTTGATGTATAAAAGCTTTCATTCAATGCATTATTTGCAACGAAAATAACCTTTATTCGACGCAAATCAAAATTAATCGTTGCGTATTTTGCGTTAAATACCATCTTTATTCGTTGCGCTGTCGTCTCTTGCTTGCTGGTAACGCTGGGCTGTATGTGTTGTAGTGAAGCGAAGCGGAACTATAACATATACAGCATGTTGC
>JAHEMP010000286.1 GCA_024643585.1 Crocinitomicaceae bacterium
GTTTTTTCAATTTCGAATATGCATTTTCGATCGAACATGAATTCCAAAGAACCTGTCGCTACTATTTGTCCACCCGACTTGTTAAAGTAGGCTTTTACATTTGCGACCGTTCGTGTTGGATTATCCGTTGCGCATTCCATGAAAACCAAAACACCATGAGGACCTTTTCCTTCGTAAATTATTTCGTGAAAGGATTCAATGTATTTTGCTGAAGCTCGTTTGATTGCCGCTTCGATATTGTCTTTCGGCATGTTTTGTGCCTTCGCATTTTGAATTGCAGAACGCAGTTTTCCGTTCATCGCAGGATCTTCACCACCTTCTTTGGCAGCCATCGTTATCGCTTTCCCTAATCGCGGAAATAATTTCGACATTTTGTCCCAACGCTTCTCTTTTGTTGCTCTTCTATATTCAAACGCTCTTCCCATTTCTTGTTTTTTGAAAGGCAAATTTAAGGAGAATCTTTTAAGAATCAAGCGGTCCAATAAAGGTTTTGTTTTCTTTTTGGAACTAAAATTCCTTGATTATCTTTACCCCATGAAAATTCTAATCATTCGTTTTAGTTCCATAGGAGATATCGTATTAACGACTCCTGTTTTGCGTGCGCTAAAGGAACAAAATCGGGACGTAGAAATTCATTACTTAACGAAGAATAAATTCGCTTCGCTTTTAATCAACAACCCGAGGATCGACAAGCTGATTACCATCGAAAAATCAATCGATGAGGTGTTGCCGGAATTGAAAAAAGAAGAATATGATTTAGTCGTTGATTTGCATAAAAATGTGCGGACTTTAGCCTTGAAAACCAAGTTAAAAAAACCGACAAAGAGTTTCAATAAATTGAATTTTCAGAAATGGCTTTTGGTGAACACGAAGAAAAACCATATGCCGAATGTTCATATTGTTGATCGTTACATGGAGACTGTGAGTTCTTTAAATGTAAAAACGGATGGAGAACCTTGTGAGTTTTATATTGCACCAGAAAACGAAATAAAGGTTCATGAGAAACTCGCACTTTCCTCCTCAAATTATGTTGGTGTCGCTATTGGAGCACAGTTCGCAACGAAGTGCTTACCTATAGATAAAACGGTTGAAATTTTAAAAGAAATAAATGGACCTGTTGTTTTACTCGGCGGTCCAGAAGACGAGGCCAAAGGAGATGAAATAATTGCTCAACTTCCAACCAAAGAAATTGTCAATGCATGCGGAAAATACAACCTACAACAAAGCGCTTCAATTGTCCGTCAAGCAAGCGTTTTACTCACGCACGATACGGGTCTCATGCACATTGCGACTTGTTTTAAAGTTCCAGTCGTTTCTGTTTGGGGCAACACGGTTCCTGAATTGGGTATGTACCCGTATTACCCGAATAATCCAGAACTATTTTCCATTCATGAAGTCAAAAACCTCTCTTGCCGACCATGTTCCAAAATTGGCTTTCAAAAATGTCCGAAGAAGCATTTTAAATGCATGATGGAGCAGGATTTGGTTGAGATTGTTGAGAAAATTAATCGATTTGCAAACTTCACCGATGAAAAAGTAAGGTAACTACTACCAAATGCTAATCGCAAGAATCAATGCGTTTCGCATAATTTCAATAAATTAACAGCTTGAACAAAATAAAACCTTCACTTGTTGGTTTATAGAGCGTTTAGCTATAAATTTGCCGTAATACAGTTGCCATGACATACCAAGCAGGACCCTTTCTGGAGAAAATAAAGCTACCAGAAGATTTAAGAAACAATTTCACCATTGAGGATTTACCTCAAGTATCGGATGAATTACGTCAATACATCGTTGATGTGATTTCAGAAATTGGCAATTCTCATTTTGGTGCAAGTCTAGGTGTGGTGGAAATGACTGTCGCTTTGCATTACGTTTTCAATACTCCATACGACCAATTGGTTTGGGATGTTGGTCACCAAGCATATGGACATAAAATTTTAACTGGAAGACGTGACGTTTTTCATACCAATAGAATAAAAGGCGGAATCTCAGGTTTTCCAAAAAGATCTGAAAGCGAATACGATACTTTCGGAGTAGGACACAGTTCTACTTCAATTTCTGCTGCTTTGGGAATGGCTGTTGCCAACAATTACAAAGGAGAGAAAGAACGTCAACACATTGCCGTGATTGGTGATGGAGCGATGACAGCAGGCTTAGCCTTTGAAGGGATGAACCACGCTGGATTTGAAAAAGATGCCAATTTGTTGGTGATTTTGAACGACAATTGCATGTCAATCGACCCAAATGTTGGTGCCTTGAATCAGTATTTGACAGACATTACAACTTCACATACATACAATAAAGTAAAAGATGATGTTTGGAAACTATTGGGTAAAATTTCCAAGTTCGGCCCGGATGCTCGCTCAGTAGCGTCAAAAATATCTCATGCAATGAAAAGTTCTCTTTTGAAGGAAAGTAATTTATTCGAATCATTGAATTTTAGATATTTCGGACCAGTTGATGGTCACGACGTAATCGGTTTGGCGAAAATAATGGAAGATTTGAAAGATATTCCTGGACCAAAATTATTGCATTGCATTACAAGAAAGGGAGCAGGATACAAATTTTCAGAAGAAGGAAATCCAACAAAATGGCATGCACCTGGTGTTTTCAATAAAGAAACTGGGGAAATCGTAAAAATAGTTCCAAAACAACCGGAGCCACCGAAATACCAAGATGTTTTTGGTCATACCATTGTGGAATTGGCTGAGAAAAATGAAAAGATCATGGGCGTTACGCCGGCCATGCCATCGGGTTGTTCCTTGAACATTATGATGGAAGCGATGCCAAAACGAGCATTCGATGTTGGAATCGCCGAACAACACGCCGTAACTTTCTCCGCTGGTTTGGCGACACAAGGAATGGTACCTTTTTGCAATATTTACTCATCCTTTATGCAAAGAGCATTTGACCAAGTTCTTCACGACGTAGCCATACAAAATTTAAATGTTGTGTTCTGCTTGGACAGAGGTGGTTTGGTTGGTGCCGATGGTGCTACTCATCATGGAGCATACGACTTGGCTTACATGCGTTGTATTCCAAACATGATTGTTTCCGCTCCAATGAACGAAGCTGAATTGCGCGACTTGATGTATACATCTCAATTGGAAAATAAAGGCCC
>JAHEMP010000287.1 GCA_024643585.1 Crocinitomicaceae bacterium
GTATTCGGGATGCTCATTAAACAACATTGCGTCTGCCATAGATTGAAAAAAGAGCATGAGCACGATAGCAAACAACCCATTTACGGACAATACACTTAAAAAACTGTTTCTAAAAACTTCTGCTTTGTCATCGCGCTTTTGAAGAAAATGGAAGTAAGCTGTTTCCATTCCAAACGTTAAAATGACAATCAAAAATGCCACCCAGGCGTATAGTTCAGAAACCACACCGTATTCTGCCGGATTGACAAAAACACTGGTGTACAATGGAACCAATAAGAAATTCAAAAACCGTCCGACTATACTTGGTAAGCCATAAATGGCCGTTTGGCCAAGAAGTTTTTGTATTGGGTTGGACACTATCCTCTGAAGTTAGGTTTGCGTTTTTCTACAAATGCCGTTGTTCCTTCTTTAAAGTCTGCTGTGCCAAAGCAAACTCCAAATTGTTCAACTTCAACCGCGTATCCATCGACTCCGTCTTTAAAATTTGCATTTACAGCTTTTATGGCGGCTGAAATTGCTGTTTTAGAGTTATTCAATATTTTCATGACAATTTCCTCGCATTTCGCAAGCAATTCGTTTTGATCAACAACTGCATTTACCAAGCCCCATTTCAAAGCTTCGTCTGCCGAGATCATTCCAGCGGTAAAGACCATTTCATTTGCTTTTCCGCGACCCACCAATTGTGCTAGTCTCTGTGTGCCTCCATAACCAGGTATTACTCCAAGTGAAACTTCTGGTAAGCCCATTTTTGCATTTGAACTCGCAATTCGCATATGGGAACACATGGCCAATTCCAATCCTCCACCTAAAGCAAACCCATTGACTGCTGCAATTACTGGAATGGTCATATTTTCAATAAAATCGAACAATATTGTTTGGCCATTTTTAGCTAATTCGCCTCCTTGTGCAATTGAAAAGTCGGCAAATTCTTTGATGTCTGCGCCTGCCACAAATGCTTTTTCGCCAGAACCTGTAAGAATCACTGCTCCAATTTTAGAATCATTGTTTGCAGCGGTTAATGCTTTGTTTAATTCTTCAATTGTCTCCTTGTTCAAGGCGTTCAATTGGTTAGGACGGTTTATGGTTATAACTTGGTATTGACCTTTTTGATCTACGAGAATGTTATTGTACATGGGTAAAAGTTTACAACAAAAATAAGATTTTTCTGCGCTTCTAATTGAATATTATATACCTATTCGAACTGTAGGATTTTGATTGTAGAATCTGAAAGTATATAATTTGGAATTTCTTCTCCCCATTGCCAATTCACGCAATAAATCGAATAGCCCGCTTTTTTCAATGATTCAATCTCTTTTTTAGTCGGAATATTCGAAATCGCTTTCGTTCCGTTTTTAAATTGCCACGACACAGCACCATATCCTCTCAAAGCTGCATTTATAACCAATTCGTTGGGTTTGTTGTAAATATGCCGATCGAAGAATTTCCATTGTGCTTTTAATAGCCAATCGTTATTGTTGACTTCTTCATTTGTTCCGAAACCATAATCTTCAATAACTTGATTTGGTTTTAAGAGCAAGAAAAAGCCAATTAAAATTACACTAACAAGAGTCAAATTCTTTAAAATGGGTTGTTTTAATCTTTCTAAAAACCACACAACAGGAAATGCTATTAGTAAAATGAGCAGAGGAAAAACGATTGCGGTGAACGAACCCATTTTTGTGGCTGCCATTGAAAAGAAAAAATAGACTAGAACAACAGAAAATGTCATTATTCCCCAAAACACTTTCGCTTTTTTGTTTGAGAAATAGACAGCAATTGCGGATAGGACAAATAAAATTAAGATTAGCCATTTGTCAAAATAGATTTCATTTAGATTCTGAAAATGGAAAGACCAATCTCCAGAATGCCCTTCCAACACCTCAAAAAAGTGACGTCCATTATAGGTCATTTCTTCCTTTGCCACCAAAGGAAAACGAATGAAAATATAAATTTGCCATGGGATCGAAATCAACAAGGCAATTCCAATCGCTTTAAAGTAAGACTTTAGATCAACTTGTTGTTTTTGTATTAAGTTGACAATGATCCAAATACCCCAAGGTGCAAAAACCAAAAGTCCAACCAACCACTTTGTAAGAATCGCGCAACCAACAAAAATCCCTATCCATTTGACCCAATTCCTCTCCGTAGTTGTATAAAATTTAAACCATGCCCAAAATGAAAGCAGCACATAAATCATGAAAACGGAATCGTTATGATCGGTTCCAATTCTGCCCGAAAGCAAACCTAATGGAAAAGCAGAAATGGAAAATAATACGGCAACTAAAAATCCATAATTGCGGCTGAACATCATTTTTCCTATGTCAAAAATAGCGAGGGAACCTGCAACATGCAGTAAAATGGAGGGTAGTCGAACAGCATAAACTGAAGCGCCAAACACTTTTATCGACAAGGCAATTTGGTAGAGGAAAAGCGGTTGCTTGTGCAACCAAGTATAGGTGTTCGCCCAATCCTTTGGGTGCCACAAACTTGGGTCAAGATCAATTAATATTGGGTGAAAAGGATTGACGGATAAATTTTTTCCGACCAAGGCATGAAATTGTTCATCCCATCGAAATAAATAGGGTGCAAAAAGAGCAAAAGCGGAAGCCAATGAAAAAACAGATAATCCAAAAACCCAAATGAAAAGTTTGCTCTTCTTTGAAAAAAGGTAAAATGCAATTGCGAAAAGAACAAACCAAGCAACAACAAATAGGCGAGCAGAATTCGGAATATTTGACCAGATTTCTGTCATCAATTGCTTCTCAAACGTTTGTATAGTTTAATTAACATCATTAATCCAATTGCCACTAAGAAAAATGCTAAAGTAGCTTTCCACCATGACAAACGGCCTTGCATTTCAACAAGGAAAATAATCGCTACCAAACAAAGTGTAGCCAGTTCATTCCACATTCTCAGGTGATTCGATTTCCATTTGAACGTTCCTTTTGCCATTTCAAACATTTTTTGTTGCGTTATGAAATGATAAATCAGAAGTATTACCACGAAAGTCAATTTGATGTGCATCCAAGGCTGCTGGAGCAAAACTGGATTTAAAATCAGCATCCAAATTCCAAAAATAAAGGTCAAAATCATAGCTGGTGTAGTAATTATCCACCACAGC
>JAHEMP010000288.1 GCA_024643585.1 Crocinitomicaceae bacterium
GCTTATGTGATTTATCAACAAAGTAACACCAGGATTTCTCCCAAGAAATTGGATCTTGCATAGATAAAGGAGGTTCTTTCCTATGAGCCGATCACATTTTTTTTGATGACATGGAGAATTTGGAAAGATTCTGAAAGAAAAGTTTGCTAGGTAGATTATTTCTGATCATCACGCTTTAACACGTCCTGCACTAATTTTTCAGTGATCTCATAAACGATGTCAACAAATTTGGATTCATATGAGTTTTTGAGAAGCAATTTGCTTTTGTACTCACCATACGTAATTTTCATATCGCTTACATCTATGGCTGGATTCGGTTGATAGTTGGGGCTGACTTCGAGAATCAATGGTTCAGTAGATAGGTCATCATTTCTCCAGGCAATGTCAAATGCGCCTGTAGATATATTTAGCCGTTGGAATTGCTCTATAATGAATTCCCGCCATTGCTCAGGGAATGAGTTAAAGTCAATATCATTTCCATATGAAGAGGCGGTAGGTCTCCAGGCGTCTGACCGGTTAATTCTCCAATAGAAATGAACGACTTTCTTACCCACAAGAATTACCCGCAGGTCTCTTCTCATATTCAGGAGTTCCTGGGCAATGAGAAATTTGTTTCGAGAAAAATAATTGGTACTAAGTAGAAATTTATCCAAGTCTTCTTTGCTATTAATTTTATGAAGACCTTCAGAAGACGAAGAATGTTCTTCTTTAATTAAATAGGGAAATGGTAAATCAATTTCATGGAGTTCTTCAGCATCTTTGACCAGGAATGTTTTAGGGGTTGAGATATTATGCTCAAAGAATTTCTCTGTCATGAATCCTTTATTTTCCCAATACAACACTTCTTCCGATTTAGGATGGACAACACACTTTTGCTCCTCGAGTTGTTTACAGAAAAAATGAAGCGTGTTTGTGTAGTTGCTGAATTTAAATGGATCTAATTCCTGCGAATACCGTAAAAAAATATTTTTATGTGAATACTTCCCTAATTTCCGGGTGGTGCTTAAGTTAAATTTAACGCCATGATTGGATAGGGCATTGACCAATGCCATATAATTCACGAACTGATCATCTTTTAAAAACTTAAATCCCCAAACTCTGAACCATACAACATTGTTTGTTTTTTTTAATGTAATACCGCTAAAATTTGTTTTTCTAAAAAGATAGATAAGCATTAACGAGTACCTAATGATTTTACTAAACATGTAGTTTATAAGTTATGTAATCAGGAAACGCTCTATAAAAATGAATTATCGAAAAATAGTTCTAAGTGACCTGATAATGTATTCATTTTCGTCTTTATACCGCGTTGCAACCCGAATGAATTGGCCATACAATCCCTTTTTATCAGAGCAGTTTCGGGCATAAATGCCATACGTTAATAATAACTCGGTAGCTATTTCGTCCGAAGTTTGGCCATTAAGGATTTCGATCAATACAAAATTGGCCTTAGTCGGGTAAACTCTCATCTTGGGGATCCGATTTAATTCGGTTACAAAGAAGAGAGATTCAGTGATATATTTTTTTCTCACTTCTTCGTATTCTAGGATAAAATCTTTGCGTGTATATAGTCGAAAGAAATATTCAGCAAGTCCGCTCGAATTCCACAGGAAGCCGCGATCCAATAAATAGGAAACTTTTTCAGCGGGGAGAATAGCATATCCACAACGAATGCCGGCAATGCCAAAATCCTTCGACATACTTTTTACGATATGTAGATTCGGATATTGATCAATTAAGCTGGCAATGGATGGTAAAGCAAGGCTACTGTTTTCAAATGCGAAATGAATGAAGCTTTCATCAATTATGATGGTGGGCACCCAGGACAATTCTTCTACAATTCGAATGAGCTCTTTATGCGGAATATAACCGCCATCCGGATTGTTTGGGTTAATCAATACAATGGAGTCGGGTTTATGTTTTGTAACAAACGCGATATATTCGTCCGGATTCACCGTGAAGTTATCTTCTTTTTTTAGTTCATAGTACACCACCTCGGTATGTGGCAGCGCAAAGGAATAATAGGGAGAAAAGGTTGGGATATTTACGATGATTTTGTCTTTAACGAAATTATGAATGATCGCCTGAACGACCTCCGTTGCTCCATTTCCTATAAATATTCTGGAAGGATCGATCTTTAGGTGTTGGCCTACGAGGCTCGCAATTTCATTGTTTTGCGAGGGATAAAACTCAAGAACATTGTTAATTTCCCCCGTATCCAATAGTTCCTTTTTGAAATATTTCAGAAACAATTCGGTAGCGTATGGATTGGAGAGGAAGCAAGCATCTACTTTAATTTCAATTTCCGGCATCTGCACCTTAAGCGTAGTAAGACTTGGCGAATGATTCCCTGCATTGGTTTTTAGTTTGCTGAATTTTTCAAATAGGGCTGCGCTGGTTGCGTTCATATGTTCTTTGATTTAGAGTGGCAAAAGAAAGCAATAACCGCTTAATTTTCAAGTTTGCAAAGGCGATAGAATCAATTCAGGAATAAATCGGGTCACTAATTTCCGCCCATGACAAGCGAAGCTGAATTATGAGATCAGGCTAAGTATAAAATCAAAGATTTGTGCCGATTTTTATGGAAATTTGTCGCTGAACCGACTGCATGATACGAAAGGCCCTTCAATCAAAAGATAATAAAAGACTGCTTACCAATTTTGTTTCCTTGTCGGTGTTACAGGGTACCAATTTGCTTTTGCCCTTAATCACTTTTCCATATTTGGTCAGGGTCTTGGGCATTGAAAAATTTGGACTTTTGTCTTTCGCGCTGGCAACCGTATCCTACTTTGAAATTCTCGCAGACTATGGATTTGATTTGTCAGCAACCAGGCAAATATCTATCCATCGTAATGATCCTGAAAAAATCACATCCATTTATAGTTCCGTATTAAGCCTGAAGGCGATTTTAACCATTGTCTCTTTTGTAATCCTGACAATTATTGTCTTTAGTTTTAATAAGTTTTCGGAATTTTTCCTCATTTATTTTTTCACTTTTGGAAGAGTGATTGGGAAGAGCATGTATCCTGTTTGGTTCTTTCAAGGAATGGAAAGGATGAAAATCACGACCTATCTCAATATTTTAGCAAAGACTATTTTTACCG
>JAHEMP010000049.1 GCA_024643585.1 Crocinitomicaceae bacterium
GTTGTCTACGAACTCATTATTGATGAACTCCGTTCCTCTCTCCAACGAAGTTGTTGAACTTCCATACCAATAAGCTCCGTAACTACCGCCAACGATTGAATTCTTCTCAAATCGGTTGTACTCATCGTTTCCAGTCGAGGAAAAGATTACACATATATTCGTACTCGTTGTAGTCGCAGCTACGGTTTCCAATTTACAATCGTAGAAAAGATTGTTATCAGACCCTCCGCTCACTGTTACAACTGTACCAAAAGAAACTCCTGAATTTCTCAATGTCATTTGCTCAAAATGGAAATAATCCGCATTGTTCATATTAACAACATAATTATTAGCCGCGGCCGTGGATGTAAAATCAAACACAACACTGTCTCTGTGTCCAGCTTCTGAACGGAAAGTAACTGTGTTCGAGTCACTCATGCCCGTTATTTGTCCTAAAACGAATTGTTCAGAATAGGCTCCCGTTCGAATATTAAATGTGGTAGGACCACAAATTCCAGCAAAATCCATTGCGTTAATTGCGCTTGATACATTTGGGAAATCAGGGGCGATTCCGCCTATGGTGTATGTACCAGATAAACCAGATAACAAACCTATTATCGATGCACTATCATTTACCATATTTGCAGGTGGTTCAATGGTTCCATTTGGACTTGATGTCCAAGCATATAAGTTATCTCCCGAACCATACATTACACTTCCGACATATACATCTGTTGTCTGTCCTGGAGCAATTGATCCTGTCCAAAAAATTGGCGTTTGATTAGCTAAATTCCATTTCCAATTGATTGAAGCTGAAGTCAATGTATCAGTACCGAAATTTTTCAAAGTAACAGAAACTGAATCATTAAAACTGCAAGTTGGTATCAATGGATTTACAAAAGCTGTAATACCTGCGTCATTCGCTATTGGAGGTGTAGCAGGTATAAAGGTTATACCTCCAATAAAACCACGTGGATGTATACTCGGTGTAACTGGTATTACAGAGGTAGACCAGCCAATACCATCACCCGTTTTAATATTCACTCCACCACCGCTGAATGTATTTACGCCTGCTCCTAATGTCAAAGTTTGGTAGCGCAAAGAAGCGCACGAAACAGCAAATCCGTAAGTAGCTCCTGCTGGAATGGTTACTAAATTTGGACCCGTCGCAAAAGGTGTGACAGCGTTGGCTACGGCCGCGGTACCAGTACCAGCGAGAACCCAACCATTTTGACCCACACCAACTGTACCAGCAGTCCAAGTTGTACCTGTATAGGCAACAGGGTTATACAAAACAGTAGTCGCACCACCAGCAACTGAAGTCATACTTCTAACCTCAGTAATAATAATTCCAAAAGAATTGGTGTTTTGGACATGGAAGGTTATCATTCCACTTCCATTATTTGAAATATGTGTGGTGTTCACATCCGTTTGAGCGTAAATGTTCTGGAATCCAAAACAAACAGTCAAAATACAAGCTAAAAGAAATACTTTCTTGTGTAAAAATTTTATCATAATAAGTAAAATTTATTTTTCTTGTGTAAAATTAAACCAATCAAAATCCACTGTCAAAAAATTAATTAACATATGTTACTTTTTAAAAAAAAAACATTGGTTAAATAACTCAAATTACTATTTTTCAATGATTTATAGTTCGGATTTATCACATCAAATTGATGTAGAAAAAAGTATTCCCATCCGCGAATTGAAAATTTCCCAAATATGATATTACTCAGTTTTTTTCGCTCTCAGAAAACATAACTTTGGTAATGCTCAGAAGGATTTAAAAAAGTTCTTTACATGAAAAAACAACGAGAAATTTTTATAACTAAGGGATCCGGTAATGCAGTGCCTTTTGAAAGGCATAAGTTGGAGTTGTCATTGCAAAAATCGAAAGCCAATAAAGAGGACATAGATTCCATCCTGAAGCACATTGAGAATATTCTTTATCCTGGTATTACGACCAAAGAGATATATAAAAATGCATTTAAATTACTATATAAAAAACAACGTCATACAGCAGAAATATACAACTTAAAAAGTGCCATTGCAGAGCTCGGCCCGACTGGCTTTCCTTTTGAAAAATACATAGGTGAATTACTGAAATTCAAAGGATATGAAGTGAAAATTGGCCAGAACATTAAAGGAATGTGCGTAGATCATGAGGTGGATATAGTTGCCATAAAAAATGATCGTACACTGTTAGCTGAGTGTAAATTTCATACCGACCCGAATCGCCATTCTGATGTAAAGGTCCCGATGTATATTTATTCTCGATTTGAGGATATTCTTGAAGCATGGGATAATGATATAAACACAGATAAAGAGTTGTCTGAAGGAATAATTTATACGAATACACGCTTTACCCAAGATGCTGTGCAATACGCAAACTGTAAAGGGCTGAAATTAATTGCTTGGGACTATCCACAAAAAGGTTCGCTGAAAAATCAAATAGATCTTGCTGCTCTCTATCCCATTACATGTATGACGCGATTAACAAAAGAAGACAAAACCAAACTTCTGCAAGAAAATTTAGTACTCGTAAAAGACTTATGCGGACGAAAAGATTTGCTGCGAAAAATTGGAATTACAAATCAAACACGAATAGCTAACATTTTGAAGGATGCCGAAAAAATGTGTGCAAAATAATATTTAGAAGTCATGGAGACGAAAACATTTATACATTTTTTAGGAGCTTCGGGTTCTGTAACTGGATCTAAATATTTAGTCCAAACAGCAGGCAAAACCATTTTGGTGGATTGTGGGTTGTTTCAAGGATTGAAAGCACTTCGTGAAATTAATTGGGACTATTTGCCCATTAACGTATCCGAAATTGATGCCGTTATATTAACGCATGGGCATCTCGACCATGTTGGTTTTGTGCCAAGACTCGTGAAAATGGGGTATCACGGTCCAATTTACGCCACAAGTCCTACACTAGAAGTCGCGCGCATCATACTGCTAGACAGTGGAAGAATTCAGGAAGAGTCAGCCGAAAGAGCCAACGAAGAGGGATACACAAAGCACAATCCTGCTGAGGCATTGTACACTGAAAAGGAAGCTGAGCTTTCCTTCCAAAATTTTCAAGCCCTTTCAGAAGGAGAGTGGATTAATCTATTTGACGGAATTAACGTAAGGTTTCAGTATGTCGGCCATATTTTAGGTGCATGCTTCGTAGAATTAGAAGCGAACAACAAACGATTTGTTTTCTCAGGAGATATAGGTCGAAAAATCGACTATTTGTTGGTGGAACCTAAAAAACCAGAAAAAGCAGATTATTTATTTATTGAAACAACGTATGGTGACAGAATACATCCTGAAGAGGATATTGAAGAAAAACTAATTGAAGTTATTACCAAAACGATTCAGAAAGGGGGAACACTCATTATTCCAAGTTTTGCTGTAGAACGAACTCAGACCCTCATGTTTCTGCTTTCTAAATTGAAGATTGAAAACCGTATTCCAGACATTCCTATGATAATGGATAGTCCCATGGGAAACAGAGTATTAGAGGTATTTAAAAACAATAAAAATTGGCATAAAATATCAGACCAAGAATTGAATGGATTGAAAGATAACTTCAAGATTATCAAAAAATACGAAGAGACGTGGGAAGTCATCAGTAAACCAGAATCTAAAATTGTTATTGCGGGTAGCGGCATGATTACAGGCGGAAGAGTGTTAACCTACTTAAAACAATACCTAAGTCGCCCAGAAACTTCCGTTTTGTTGGTTGGTTACCAAGCGGAAGGAACAAGAGGACGAGCTTTGCTTGAAGGCGCCACAGAATTAAAAATACAAGGCAAATATGTTCCAGTTAAAGCGGAAATATTCAACAGTGAAAGTTTGAGTTCCCATGCCGACCAAACAGAATTATTGGATTGGCTTTCAGAAATCAAGGTAGAGCCTGAAAAAACGTTTTTAATTCACGGGGAAAACATTGCAAGGGACAGTTTCCGATTAAAACTAAAAGATACCAAAGCCTGGGGTTGTATTCTACCCGAATTGTGGCAGATTGTCGAAATATGAAATTGATCAAACAAAAAAGCCCCACCAAATTTGGCGAGGCTTTTATTTAAAAATTATAAAATTTAATTTCTGAATTCTAATTCAACTCGTCTATTTTCAGAACTTTCTGAAGAGTTATTTTTCGTAGAAACAGGTTTACTATATCCATAGCCGACCGTTTGAATTCTCATTGCGTCTACTCCTTTTTTCATCAAAGCGCTTTTTACTTCATTCGCTCTCTTTTCTGATAAAGCTCTGTTGAAATCAAATTCACCAACATTGTCGGTATGTCCTTTGATTACCAATTTATAATTTGGGTTTGTTTTTAAGATCTCTACAACTCTGTCCAAACTTGAAATTTGATTTTTTGTTAAATCTGAAGACCCCACATTAAAAGTAAGATTCTCAAAAGGTGGCTCAACAATAACCACATTATCGCCATTTCCACTAGGACAACCATTGTTCCATATTAATCCAGCTTCATTAGGACATTTATCCTGTGCATCGGTTGTGCCATCGTTGTCTGCATCTGGACATCCATTGGCATTGTAGGTTCCTTTTTCATCTGGACATTTGTCGTATGCATCAGCTAACCCGTCGTTGTCAGAATCATTCAATGACGGGTCTACCACTCCATGCGCATTTACTTTTTTACCTTCGGCCGAATTCGGTTCTTCATCCAAATAATTTGGAACACCATCCTTATCATCGTCATTTAAATCAGATTTCATTTTAACCATGTCATCTTTCAATTTGTCCAAATCAGCTTGACTCACCATTTTATTCGGAGACCAATCGGCATGACGTTCTTTTTTCCCGATATAATAAGAAGCACCGATTGTAGCAGTATATACTGTCGCATCAATAGGTTTGTTTCCATTTGACGTTCGTGTATTGTAATCGAATGCATTGTGCATTCGAGCAATCCCCATGACACCTGCATCTAGGTTTATTGACCATTTATTTCCCAATTTAACTTGAGGCGTTAAGCCAAAACCAACTGTTCCAATTTTGTCGTGACTAAACGTAAGTGGAAATCCTGATTCTACAAAATCACCCACTCCAACACCGAAATGAGCTAGCAAGCTGATTTTTTCAGTCCATTGGTAAAAATTTAAAGCATTTCCTAAATTAACTACACCATGTAGTTGAATTCGACCCATGTTTGTTGCAAAGTCAGGAGACTCTTTGCTGTCTTGAAAACGATCAAAGCCCAATCTCATATCCAACCCAAAATAAGGATTGAACATATATCGAGCACCAAAGTTTAATTCTCCCAGACCAATTAATGAAACACCGTATCCGGGCGTAAAATTTCCTCCCGCTTTGTTAATCCCTGCGTTAATTTCCGCAGACCAACGATTAAAGTTAGGTTTAGTTTCTTGAGATAGAGTAAAGTTGCTAATTAATGCAACTAGGAATAGTAGGTAGATTTTTTTCATTCGTATTATTTTTTCGTTGGCAAAAGTAATCCAAAAAAAGACAATCGTACTAACATTTATCAATTTATTTTCAAATGAACACAATGTTTGCAAAATCAATTAACGATTCGTTTAAAAGAATAAAATCACCCACCCACCTTTGTTGATTTACCCCATTTTAATCAGTATAAAGGATGGAGAAAAGAAAGCGCCTGGACCGCTATTCTTCAAATAATGAATCAATGTCTTATCACTAAATAAAAAACACGTACTTTTGCAACCTAATTAAAAATCGGAAGATGTTCATTCATCTTTAAATCAGCAAGTTGCATGAAAAGAATAAACGAATACAAAAAATTATTTCAAGTAGAGGGTCAGTTGGAATTAAAAACTTTAAAATCTACGTACCGCAACTTGGTGAAAGAATGGCATCCAGACAAGTTCCAAGAAGGTGATCCAAGATTGGAAGAGGCAGAAGTTATGGGAAAGAAAATCATTGATGCCTATCACTTTTTAGTAAGTATTGCTCCGGAAACTAAAGAAGCAAATCTTGACGAATACAACACGACCATTAACGAATGTGGAATAGAAGATTGGAAACACAAGGGTCTTCTTCTACAAATAACGTTTACCGATGGTTCCACCTATGAATATTTCGGGGTTCCACACAATGTTTATGTAAAACTGTGCCAATCAGATAAGCAAGTTCGTTTTGCAAAACGTGCAATTTACAACTCGTATTTGTACAGAAAATCTAAAAAAGCAGCTGTAGAAGCTTAATTTCTACGGAATTACTATTTGTATTTGTTGGAGGTTGTGCGCTGTAAAATATCCTAGTGCATCGCCGCTCCAATTGCTCACAGGGTTAGCGGGAGCACCAGAATTTGGACTTGTATTTACGTCTTTTGAATAAAGAAACTTATATACAGATTGGGCTATCCCCCACATTTTGTAAACAACGGTATCCCCCGATGCAGGCAGATAATTCCCGATAAAAGGCTGCTGATTGAACTGTCCGTTTGAGAACTCATCATCTGAAAGAATTTCACCCGAATCATTATCTAAAGAATCCTTTTCATAGTATCGAAATTTATAATAATTGGTATACTGAGCTGGATCCTGAAAAGTAGGTACGATAAGATTGCCTGTTTGCCCAAAAAATGAACTTTCTATTATCGTTGCTCCTAATAATGGGACAACATAAGGTATAGTAACAGTTGAACTGAAAGTCTTATCTCCAATTTCGGCAGTCATCGTATATGTTCTACCATCAAAGGCAAGAAAATTTTGAGCTTCGTAAACACCATTGCCTATATGCAACATTGCCGCTGAATTTCCAAAGTCGTCGGATAAAGTTACAACTGCATCCGAAATCCCTGGAAAAACATTCGGTTCATCAAAAGGTATAGTTGTCGTAATGGACAAATGATGGGTACTATCGCCAGAAATAACTTCTCCTTTTAAGACATACTTGGTTTCGCTTGAATTTAAATCCAAATCGATAACCTTTGTACAAGAGCCTAATGCAAAAGAAAATAAAAAAGATATGATCAGTATTTTATACATGGCTTAAAATTTAAAATTATAGGTTACGGTTGGAACCATTCTGAATAAAGTTGTTTGTACGGCTTCCGTTTTGGTTGGATCGGTTTCGCTTTCTCTGAAACTAATTGTATAAGGATTTCTTTGACCATATAGATTGTAAATGGAGAAATTCCAACTACTTTCCCATCTTTTCCTTTTTTTGATATTGTAGGTCAAAGCCACATCCATTCTATGGTATGCAGGCATTCTATCTGCATTTCTATTCGAATAAACAAAAATCACCTCATCGTCAAGCGTATACTTTCCAGTCGGGAAGGTAACTGCATTTCCAGTAGAATAAACAAAGGTAGCAGACAAAGTAAAGGACTTATTTATATCGTAAATACCAACAACAGAAATATCATGCAATCTATCTTGCCGCGCTAAATACCATTCGTTGTTATTGATCTGATCAATTTTCTTTTCGGTTCTTGACAAGGTATAACCCAGCCAACCGGTAAGCTTACCTATTTTCTTTTTTAATAATAGTTCAACACCATAAGCCCTTCCAATACCATAAAGCAACTCTCCTTCGATTAATTCATTGGCCTGAGTGTTGGCGCCGTTTCGATAATCAATTTGGTTTTGCATTGATTTATAATAGATTTCCGAGCTAAACTCATACGCATTTTCTCTAAAGTTTTTGAACCAACCTACTGTAAATTGGTCTGCAATTTCTGGCTTTACATTAACTGTAGTTGGCAACCAAATATCGGTTGGAGATGTACTTATTGAATTTGAAATCAAATGTAAATTTTGGACATTTCTAGAATATCCACCTTTAATAGAGGCCGTTTTAGAGTAGATATAACTCAAAAATATTCTTGGCTCCACATTTATATAGTTCTTAATCACTTTGTTTTTTGCGTAGGCCGTTGAGTCAGTAATTTGTCCTTGTGTATCAAAGGTATAATTAACCTCTCCATTCCCTAAAACAGTAAAACCCGTTCCTCTTAAACCGTACAAAACATTGAATTTTTCATTCACACTCCACTCATTGCTTACGAAAACGGCATTTTCAAGACCTAGTCGAGAGGATAATTTTGAGTTATTTACTCCGGAACCTTCTGAACCAATAACTTCTCCTGGCACTACTCCATGATGTATAGCGTTTAGGCCAAAAGTTATTTTGTTCCTAGCATTTGGGAAGAATTGAAATTCTTGTTTGAAATTATAATCTTGCAGTCTAGATCCAATCGATAAATCGAAACCGTCACCATTAATTTTAATTGCATATTGATAATTGGACACAATCATTGACGTATTCGAAAACAATCGACTATTGATAATGTGGTTCCATCTAACTGTACCAGTTGCATTTCCCCATGAAAGGCCGAAAGCATCTAAACCGAGAACATCGCGACCAAAGTATCCAGAAATAAACACTTGATCTTTTTGACCAAATCGATAATTCAATTTTGTGTTCAAATCGTAGAAAAACAGTTTCGTTTTTCTCAAACCTCGTTCTTCAGGTGTAAGCAACAAAAATAAATCTGCGTAGGTTCTTCGCCCAGCAATTAAAAATGAGCCTTTGTCCTTTTTAATCGGGCCTTCCAAAGTCAATCTTGAAGCAATTAAACCGATTCCTCCTTGAGCGCCGAAACGCTTTGAATTTCCTTCGTTCATTTTTATGTCCAACACAGATGCCAGTCTTCCCCCATATTGAGCAGGCTGCGTTCCTTTGTACAAAGTAGCCGTTTTGATTACATCAGAATTAAAAGTTGAAAAGAAGCCGAGTAAATGTGACGCATTATAAACAGGTGCTTCATCGAGTAATATTAAATTCTGATCAGCTGCACCTCCTCTTACATAAAAGCCTGAGTTTCCGTCTCCAGCAGACTTAACTCCCGGAAGTAATTGTAAGGTTTTTACAATGTCTTTTTCTCCAAAAATTACAGGAATTTTGTTTATTTCATTCATGTCAATTTTCTCAACACCCATTTGAGCTTGACGCACATTTTCATCCTTTTTTCTGGTGCTAACTTCGACGGTTCCAATTTCTTGAATTTGCGAAGATAAATTAACGTTTAGGGATATATTTTGCCTCAAATCAACTGTTCTCACATATCGCACATACGTAGGATAAGCAACAACAAACGTATATTTTCCTTCTGGAAGGGTTAATGAATAAAATCCATATTCATTGGATATTGCTCCTACCCCACTTAATTCGGAAGGACGTATACTAACGCCTATTAAAGATTCTCCGGTTGTAGAGTCCTTTATTGTACCACTTAATGTATACTTAGATTGACCAAAGCCATTGTTAAAAGCAGAGAACAGTAGTATTAAAATCGTTAATGTTTTTGTCATTGATTTATTTTGAGGCGCTAAATTACGAACATTTAACACTCTATTTTGTTTAATGTTTCGCTGAAAAAGTGAAAATTTCTTAATTGCACGATAATCAATGCGTTTTTTCAATTTTAATTTACCCGCGATTTCAGCAGAATGAGCACCGTAAAAATTTCTGAAATGTAATATTTAGATCAATGGCGTCGGAGCCCAAAATCTTATATATCTTTATACGAACGAACGTGTATGAGCTACTCAGAGGAAAAATTTAGGGATCACATTAAAATAATGCTTGAAAAATCAGAGGTTGACAATGATAGACCTTTGACGTTGGATGAATTAAAAGAATTAGCCTTATCCATGGGACTTTCAGATTCTGAGTGGAATTCACTACAGAAGAAAGCTGATGAATCACTAGAATTAGCCAAAAACCACTTACGTGTAAAGAATTTTTTAAACGCCGTTGAGTCTGCAGAGGAAGCCACTTCAATCAATCCCTATATAAAGGACGGAAATGCCGTATTAGCTCAAGCCTACTATCAATTGTCTATCCTTGAAAAAAACCAAACCTACCTTAACAAAGCTGGCGAATTTGCTCGAAGAGAACTTGTTTTGGACCCCATGGATTCGACTGCGTTGCATGTTCTAAGTGCTGTCGAAAATCAAAATTCTGAAGGTAGATTTACCACAAAACTGTTCAAGTACCTATCCATTGGAGGAGCGATAGTATTATTGCTTTTTCTTGCATTGACTTATTTCAACAACCAATCCTCCCAAAAAGATGTGAAGGATATTCTTAATAACAACGCGACTGAAAACGCCCCATCCAAAGGTCTTGCTCTAAAAAATTTAGTCTCAGAAAGAGAAAGAATTTACAAAGAAGCCGTCCGAAGGAGAAATGATTTTTTAATGACCTGGTTTAGCAGTGAAAGCTCAGAAATAGCAAACCAAGGTATCAGCGCTATAGAAAATTTCGATTTCGAAAGAATTGGTGCAAGTGAAATGTCGCTTAAAAAATCTATTGGAGCAATGAATTCCGAATACAAACTAACGTTGGAGGATGAAACTAGATTAGAAGGATTAGAAAATAGAATGGCCGTTGAGAAAAAAAGATGGTTCGAAGCAATCACAACCTACAACACCCACATTCAGACTTTTCCAAAAGAAAATTCTAAATTAAACGTTATTGATTTTCCAGAATAATGAGATTCACTTTAACACTTTTTATTTTAGTAGTAATGCGATTTGGGTTTTCGCAAATCGTCTCCGTAAATGAAGTTGAAAATCCAAAATTGAAAGGTGGGTATGTCTCAAATCCGGACCATATTCTCGACGAAACGACGGTTGAACAAATTAACGACCATCTCCGAGAACTTGAAAAAAGTGACGGTTTTCAAGTCGCCGTTGTCTGTCTTCGTTCAATAGGTCAAATTGTTCCCAAAGATTTCTCTACTGAACTTGCCGAATTGTGGGGAGTCGGAGAAAAAAAGAAGGACAATGGGCTCTTAATACTCTTGGTTCTGGATCAACGAAGAATAGAATTTGAGACAGGTTATGGAACTGAAATGATACTGACCGACATTCGATCAAAAAGAATTCAGCAAGATATAATGCTTCCTTATTTTCGAGAAAACAACTACAATTCTGGTATGTTAGCAGGTGTAAAAGCCGTTTGTGACGAACTAGAAGGACAAGTTCTGGACGAAAATCAACAATTTGAAACCGAAGACGAGACCAATTCAAATGAATATGCAAAACGAACCAAGGCCAGATCAAAGAACTTTTGGTTAACCATTCTGGGATGGCATCTTGTTGGTGTAGCTATATACTTAATCGCATTTTTATTCGTCCGCTACCAAAGCGATCCTTACAAAAAATACAATACCATTAAAATTTTTGGATTTTGGATTTGGGCAATATTCTTTCCCTTTACCCATATATTTTTGGTGTTTCTGAGCACAAAACTCAAGGCTCGTTACCGAAACCAAGTTCGTTTTTCGGGACGTACAAATCAAGTCATGCACAAATTAACCGAAAAAGAAGAGGATGAATTTTTAAGCATGGGACAGCAAGCAGAGGAAATTGTAAAAAGCGTAGATTATGATGTTTGGGTTACTGAAAATCACGATGACTTTTGTATTCTTTCCTATAAACCGATTTTTACAAAATACACAGCATGCCCAAAATGCAGGTACAAAACCTACTTAAAGGAATATGACAATATCACACTATCACCCACTTATTATAGTGCTGGCCAAGGTGAAAGGAAATACAAATGTTCCAACTGTAACCACATTGACAAAACAACCTATT
>JAHEMP010000050.1 GCA_024643585.1 Crocinitomicaceae bacterium
CTCCAGTCTTCTATGCCAACGATGCCTACATGCATTACATTCTCAAATATTACCAAGATTTAATTCCAAGACTTAGTAACGAAGCCAACAATGAAGTGTATCTCGGCGTTTTAAAAAGCAGTCCAACACTGATAATGAAAGCTTTAGGTTCGGATTACACACTTAAAAATCTGAGGTTGCGCGAAATGGTGATGATGCAAGCTTTGTCAGAGGTATTTTATTCAGATGATTTTCCTCAAACCAATATTCTGACGATTTTCGATAGTTTGTCCAAAAGGGCCTTGTTTCCAGAAAATCGAATTATTGCTGTGAACTTAATAAACCGAGTTACAGAATTAGTTCCTGGGACAAAAACACCCGAATTCGTTTTAATAGATGACAATGGAAATGCAAAAACTCATGCCGATTATAGAGGGAAATACTTGTACATTCAATTTTATGATCCAAAAAGCCTAAACAATCAAAAAGAAATGCTCATTCTAAAAGAGCTACACAAAAAATACGTCAACGACGTTGCTTTCTTGACCCTAGTTTTGGACGATGGAGATTTGAGCGAAAAGGAAATCGAAAGTTTAAAAGATATTCAATGGGAATATTACCGCCGCCCTGCAAAGGATGATTTTATGAAGAAATTCAAAATTAAAAATTTCCCTTCGTATGTCTTAATTGACGTTACAGGTTATATCGTGCAATCACCAGCCCTTGCCCCAACACCAAACGCCCAATATGAAACGATAGACAAGACCTTTTTCCAGATTCAAAAAGTTAGAAGACTGGAAATGGAAAGAAGGTAAATACCTATTTTAATGTATGTCAGAGCGTTCATCAAAGACAGAAATCAATCTTCTTTATTGGTTTTACACGTGGATCTTAACAGTTGTCTGTTCACCGGCACTTGTGGTTCTTTCTGATTTCAATGTGCACTGGCTCGATATCTACACCCTATTTTTGATGTTTTTATATTTAATCGCTTTGGGTCTAATTTTTTCCTTACCTACCATGCTAATTTATACATTGGCTTTTCAAGTAGTTTTGCATTTTCAAGTAAAAAAAGTGCCAGCAAAATTAATTTTAGCTTTCGTCGGTTTAACGGGTATTTTCTCCACATTTTATTTGCTTTTCGATTTTCAAAATAATGAATTAACCCTTTATTATTCTACTGGTCTGATACTATCCATTTCTGCTGTTAAATACGATTTAAAGGAAGTACAAAAAGAAGAGCCATAAATTCAAATTGCTGACATTAACGATACTATTTTTCCACAAAAACGATTTAAATTCTTTAGATTTTATTTTTTATTGGTATTATTAAAATTATGATTTAATTAATTTTAAACTAAACGACTGATTATGAAAAAACTAGTAGCAGAATTTATTGGAACCATGTGGTTGGTATTGGGTGGATGTGGGAGTGCGGTTTTAGCAGCCGCTTATCCCGATTTAGGAATTGGTTTTGTTGGCGTTTCGCTTGCATTTGGTTTAACTGTTGTGACCATGGCTTATGCAATTGGACACATTTCAGGATGCCATTTGAATCCAGCAGTCTCCATTGGTCTTTGGATAGGTGGACGTTTTGACAAAAAAGAAGTATTACCCTATATTGTTTCTCAAGTTCTTGGGGGTATTTTCGGCGCTGGAATATTGTATATGATCGCGAGTGGAAAAGCAGATTTTGAAATTGGCGGTTTTGCTTCCAATGGATTTGGTGAACATTCACCCGGCGCTTATAGCATGCAAGCTGCTTTGGTTTGTGAAATAGTAATGACCTTTATGTTCTTGATCATTATTTTAGGTGCAACTCACTCCAGTGCTCCAAAAGGTTTCGCCGGATTGACTATTGGTTTAGGTTTAACATTAATACATTTAATAAGTATTCCAATTACAAATACTTCTGTTAATCCTGCCCGAAGTACAAGTCAAGCGATATTTGCTGGCGGCTGGGCAGTAGAACAATTGTGGTTATTTTGGCTAGCGCCGATTGTTGGAGCAATTTTAGCAGGATTGGTTTATAAGTTCATTTCGCCTGAAAAAAATGATTAAATAAAATTATTCAAAACAAAAAGCCGAAATCAGTAAAGTGATTTCGGCTTTTTGTTTTAAATCTCAATTCACTTCTTCAAGTACCCTAAAACTATACCCATCGCTCCACCGCAAATATGGGCGAATTGTGAAATTTGATCATCCTGGAAAGCTTTAATGAATTCAGCTCCGACGAATAAAATAAAAACCAAGATGAACGTTAAAGGAATTTCATTGTTTTTTCGATCAATCAAAGACGTTAAGACGATCATCATAAAAACAATTCCACTCGCGCCGATTAAACCTATGTCCCAAAATAAGGTGTGGAAAATCGCAGTAACGACTGTTGTTGCAAGCGTATAAAGTGCCAAGGTTTTGGTTCCAAGAGATTTTTCCAAACTTGGACCTATCAATAAGATAATACTGAAGTTGCCCAGATAATGACCAAAATCCTTGTGACCAAAGATATATCCGATCATGGAAACATAATCTTGCCAATCTTTGTAATCGAACTGGCCATCCAAAACAGTAATACGAAGTGGAGCTCCAACCAACAATTGTAAGCCTAAAAGAGCAAAAGCAAGAATTGCAAACCAAAGTATAAACGGTGAATTGAAGGTTATTTTCATATTCGAAAACTGTGTATTACCTTCTTTACGAAAAAGTCGACTTTGAGTTTCAATATGCTAAATTTGAAAAATCAAATTAAAATTTATTCTTCTTTGCTATACTTTATTTTGTAGCCCAAAGAAAAACCAATATTTTCAAAATACATTTTATACTTAAAGTCAGAGAGTTGTAATGCCCCTAAGTCATAGTTAGATTCAAAATAAAACCCTTTGTATTCAACTCCAGCGCCGGCAATAAATCCTGCTGTTAATCGATCGCCAATTTCGTAATTAGAAATACCACCTGATTGGGAATGTTCAGAGGAACCATTACCATCTATTGAGGATTCATATTCTGATCGAATCGAATATTTTTCTCCAGTCATCATTCCAATAAACAATCCTGTTCTCAAATAAACACGAATATTCCCTGTTAAAATGGCTGTATTCAACACAATCGGTAAATGAAGGTAGTTCCGATTATATTTTTCGATAGATTTTTTTTTGTAAGTCTCTAAACTCGTATTGTAAGAATATTCTTCTACTAATTTAAAACCAGCTGTTTGAAATTTAAAACCTGTTTGTAAAGATAAGCGATTGTTTAATCTAAATTCATACCCAACGGAAACATTAAAACCTCCCAAAAACTTCATTTTATTTGTTTCGGAATAAGTTCCATCAAGATAAGGCCCAGAGTATGAATCCGATATATTATCTTCTCCTCTGATTTTTGACATTGTAAATCCACCGTTAAAATTGAAGGATTGCCCCAAAGACTGTAAACCCCAAAAAGTGAAAATGGTCAGAAATACGAATTTAAGCATAATTGTCATAGTGTAAATTTTAGGTCTATTCTGTTGCTATTCAAACGTATTTCTAATTTGCCCGTTATTAAATTGTGCAAAGTATACGTTAATGAATCACAGTTCGAATGCAATTTAAATAAAACATTTAGTAAAACGTTTAATATTATATTTTTTAAAGTTTGCTACTTAAAATCTTTTATGCCATGAAAAACCAATAAAGGATAAATACAGTTGAACCTATTTATCAACACCTAAAACCCACTTTTCAACATGCACTATTTCATTGATTTTAAGAACATAACATAAATTAACGTCCATAAAAAAAACAAAATTGAGCAATCAATTTTAAATGCGTATCTTTGCACCCAATTTTAAAAACATAGAATGACATTTAAAGAGCTCGGGCTCAAGAGTGAGGTGTTGAAGTCGATTGAAGAACTGGGTTTTTCAACACCTACTCCGATTCAGGAACAAGCTATTCCCCATTTGTTGGGAGAGAATAGTGACTTCGTGGGACTTGCCCAAACAGGTACAGGGAAAACGGCAGCATTTGGACTGCCACTAATTAACAACATTGACGAAGACTTAAATTACCCTCAGGGTTTAGTTATTTGTCCTACACGCGAACTTTGTTTGCAAATTTCTAAAGACATTGAGTCTTATTCAAAGTACACAAAACTGCGCACGGTTGCAGTTTATGGAGGAACTGACATTAGAAAACAAATTACCGATATCAAACGTGGAGCGCAAATTATTGTCGCAACTCCAGGTCGTTTGATGGACTTAGTAAAAAGAAAAGCAATCAACTTGAACGACATTGAATGTGTAGTCTTAGACGAAGCAGATGAGATGTTGAACATGGGATTCAAAGAAGATATCGATACAATTTTGGAGCAAACGCCTCCAGAGAGAAATGTGTGGTTGTTTTCAGCAACCATGCCGAAAGAGGTAGCACGCATTTCTCAAAATTACCAAAACAACCCACTAGAGGTTTCTATCGGTCACAAAAACCAAAGTAACGAAAACATTGATCACATCTATTATAGTGTGAAAGAAAAAGATCGTTTTGGTGCTGTAAAACGTTTGATTGATTTCAATCCAAACATTTACGGTTTAATTTTCTGTCGTACGCGTCATGAAACAGCTTCTGTTGCCGAAAAATTAGGAAAAGAAGGGTACAACGCAGAACCGTTGCATGGAGAATTGTCTCAAGCACAACGCGACCGTGTTATGGATCGTTTCCGTAGCAAAGACTTACAAATCTTAGTAGCAACGGACGTTGCGGCTCGTGGTTTGGACATTGACGACATTACACACGTTATCAATTACAATCTACCAGATGATATTGAGAATTATACGCACCGAAGTGGTCGTACAGCTCGTGCTGGTAAAAAAGGTGAATCATTGGTTTTGATCAATACACGCGAAAATGGAAAAATTCGTATGATTGAAAAACAAATGAGAATGGAATTTACTAAAGGTACAATTCCTGGACCAGAAGAAATTTGCGCTATTCAATTGAATAAATTGATGGACAAAATTCTAAAAACTGAAGTGAACGAAAAAGAAATTGAAAGTTTCTTGCCTCAGATTTATGCTTCTTTCGAAGACATGTCAAAGGAAGAGTTAATTAAAAAATTCGTTTCAACAGAATTCAACCGCTTCTTTGATTACTACAACAAAGCTGGTGACCTAAATGCAACTGGTCGTGGTGGACGTGAAGATGATTCATTTAGCAATCGTCGCGAACGCGGTGAGCGAAGTGAGCGAGGTGAACGAGGAGAGCGTGGCGAAAGACGTGGAGGTCGTGATAGAGATAGACAAGAAGAAGGTAAAACTAGATTTTTTGTCAATCTTGGACGACGTGATGGATTGAATCCAGGAGGCTTACTACGTGTAATTTGTGATTCAACTAATCTTGACAGTAGCAGTATTGGTCGTATCGATATTACACCTTCTTTTTCATTCTTTGAAGCAGATGACGCAAATGTTGATGCTATTTTGAGCAAAGCAAATGGAGCTGAATTCGAAGGTCAACAAGTAAATATCGAAGTAACCAAAAAAGACCGAGGCGACAAGCCGAAAGGTGGTGGCGGATTCAGAGGTGGATCTGACAGAGCTGGTTTCAAACCAGGTGGCGGCGCAAGACGTGGCACTTTTGGAGGTGGTGGATCACGAGGCGGAAGCAGCGACTCAAGAAGAAGCAGTGCGCCAAGTGAAAGAAGAGAACGTTCTTCAGATAGCAGCGAAAAAAGAGGGTCATTCGGCGGAGAAAGACGCGAACGTTCTAGCGAAGGCGGAGAAAGACGTGAGCGTAACTTTGGAGGTGAAAGAAGAGAAAGAAATTCTTTCGGGTCAGATCGTCCAAGAAGAACTGGTGGATTTAACGATCCAGAAAAAAGAAAAAGAAAGTAAGTAATTTTTGAATAGATAATTTCAATGGAAATAAGAAATATAGCGATTATTGCGCACGTCGATCACGGTAAAACGACATTGGTTGACAGAATGATTGAAGCAGGAAGTGTTGTTGAAGAAAGAGAACGTCCGAAAGGCGAATTGATCATGGACAACAACGATTTGGAAAAAGAACGTGGAATTACGATCGTATCCAAAAACGTTTCGGTTACTTATAAAGACACAAAAATCAATATCATTGACACCCCAGGTCACGCCGATTTCGGTGGTGAAGTAGAGCGAGTTTTGAACATGGCTGATGGTGTATGTCTATTGGTAGATGCTTTTGAAGGCCCAATGCCACAAACGCGTTTCGTTTTAGGGAAAGCACTATCTATGGGATTGAAACCTTTGTTGGTTATCAACAAAGTTGACAAAGAAAACTGTACGCCTGAGGAAGTTCATGAAAAAGTTTTCGATTTGATGTTTGAATTGGATGCTAGCGAAGAACAATTGGATTTTGCTACTGTTTATGGTTCAGCGAAAAACGGGTGGATGTCATTGGATTGGAAACAACCAACCACTACCATTACGCCTCTTTTGGATACGATTCTAGAATACTTCCCAGAGAAAAAAATCGAAGAAGGTAATACACAAATGTTGATTACATCGTTGGATTTCTCAACCTACGTTGGTCGTATTGCCATTGGACGATTAAATCGCGGTGTTTTAAAAGAAAACATGCCAATTATCTTAGGAAAAAGAGACGGTGAACAACAAAAACACAGAATCAAAGATTTGTTCATTTTTGATGGAACAGAACGTGTAAAAGTAACCGAAGTTCAGCCAGGAGATATCTGTGCAGTAACAGGGATTGAAGGATTTGAAATTGGTGACGTTATTTGCGACGCTGAGAATCCAGAGCCATTGCCATCCATATCTATTGATGAACCTACGATGAACATGTTGTTCTCCATCAACGACTCACCTTTCTTTGGTAAAGAAGGTAAAAAAGTTACCTCTCGTCACATTTCTGAGCGATTAGAAAAAGAATTAGAGAAAAACTTGGCGATGCGCGTAACGAACACTGACAAAGCTGACAAATGGCTGGTTGCTGGACGTGGAGTTTTGCACTTGTCGGTTTTGATCGAAACGATGCGTCGTGAAGGATATGAGCTACAAGTTGGTCAACCACAAGTTATCATCCGTGAAATAGACGGAGTTAAATGTGAGCCAATTGAAGAATTGACAATCGATTTACCGGAAGAGTTTTCAGGAACAGCTGTTGAAGCTGTAACAAAGCGCAAAGGTGAAATGACAAACATGGAACCAAAAGGTGCGCGTATGATTATACAATTCCAAATTCCATCTCGCGGTATTATTGGATTGCGTAACTATTTGTTAACTCAAACAGCGGGTGAAGCGATTATGACTCACCGTTTCTTGAATTACCAACCGTACAAAGGAGACATCTCTGGACGTCAAAATGGTTCTTTGATTTCAATGGAACTTGGAAAATCAATTCCGTTCTCATTGAACAATTTGCAAGAAAGAGGGAAATTCTTTATCGGACCAAACGAAGATATCTACGAAGGTCAGGTTATTGGTGAAAACTCTAGAGCAGGTGATTTGATCGTAAACGTTACCAAAATGAAGAAAATGTCAAACATGCGTTCATCGGGAGCAGATGACAAAGTTCGTTTGGCACCACCGAAAAACTTTTCGTTGGAGGAATGTTTGGAGTACATCCAAGGTGACGAATACGTGGAGGTAACTCCAGGTAATCTTCGAATTCGTAAAATCCTTTTAACCGAAGGAGAAAGAAAAAGATCGAATAAATAACAAATACTGACAATTTGTCGAAATGTACCCTGATCTCGCATTGGGGTACATTTTTTGTGTTATGTGAATAAGGATGTTGAAAACATTGTCTGCATCAACCCAAAAGGAGGGGAATAAAATGAGTAAATTTCAATTCAAATATTTGGCTTATGTTTGACGACGAGGATGAAGAAAACTATTTCGAAGGCGATTTATCGAAAGACATTGAGAGCTTTGAAAACTATTTGAAAGGCGGCACCATTGGTTATTACGATGTGGATCGATTAGAGGCCATGGTTGATCACTATTTAATCAGCGGTCAATACAAGAAAGGAAGAAAATGTGCGGAATATGCGCTTACCATGTTCTCCTTTGCTCCTATTTTCAAATTGAGATTGGCTCAAGCGCTAACTGGAATGGGGAAACTCAAAGAATCCTTAAATGTTTTAGGACAAATTGAGAAAACCATGTCTGAAGACACCGAATGGCTGTTGACGAAGGCCTCTATTTTCAGTCAATTGAAAGATTCCAAATTGGCCATTCGATTTTTTAGAGCGGCCCTTGAAAAGGCAGACAAAGAAGACAAAGACGAAATCTTTTTGGACTTGGCCATGGAATTGGAAAATGCCGGTGATTACAAAGGAGCAATCGAAGTTTTAAAGGATGCGATGAAGCACAACCCTAAAAACGAAGGAGCCATTTATGAATTAGCCTACTGCTATGATCAAATGGATGATACTGCTAACGCCATTAAAAGTTATTCTGATTTCATTGAAGAAAACCCGTATTCTTTCACATCTTGGTACAATCTTGCTAACGCCTATTCTAAAAACGAAAATTACGAGAAAGCGATTTGGGCTTACGATTATTGTTTGTTGATCAACGAAGATTTCGGTCCAGCTTATTTTAATTTAGGAAATGCCTATTTATCGCAAGAAAAATACAAACTCGCAATCGAAAATTTCGAAAAATGCATGGAAATCGATGGAGATGACCCTGTTGCACTTTGTTATATAGGCGAGGCTTATGAGCAATTGGATCAGTTGGCATTGGCAAAAATGTTCTATCAACGATCCATGGAAATGGCTCCTCTCCTGCCCGATGCTTGGTTGGGTATGGGAATAGTTCATGACCTAGAAGGAAAAACATTTGAGGCGTTGACGTTCATCTTCAAAGCGCTAGAATTAGATGACCAAAACGCAGGGATCTATCACGTGTTGGCTGGTGCCTATGAAAAACTAGGTGAAATTGAACTGGCGATTGAAAACTATAAAAAAGCAATCGGCTTGGATCACGAAGACGAAGAAACATTAGGTAGCCTAATTGACTTACTTTTCGATAAAGACCCAAATGAAGCCCTAAACTTCATCTTACATTTTGAACAAAACTACGGCGATAACGAACACGTTCCATTGCACATTACAAATGTTTATTGGTGTTTGGGCAAAAAAACCGAAGCAATGAATTACTTTCGTGCTTTCTTTCAGGAAAATCCAATATTGGCAAAAGAAATATTTGATATCAATCCAGATTTGAAAAAAGTGAGCGCATTTATCAATTTATTTGAAGCATAGATACTTAGTTATGAATTACGAACTCCCATACGTACCGCAAAGAGAAAACAAACCTAGAAACGCCGGACTCACAATGATGATGGACAAGGGTTTAAGCCTAAGAGAAACAGAAGATTTTATTCAAGCGTCAGGTCATTTGACGGATGTAGTGAAATTTGGTTTTGGTACAGCAATGGTTACACAAAAGCTAGAGGAAAAAATTGCTCTTTACAAGGAAGCAAATATTCGACCCTATTTTGGTGGCACCTTATTTGAAATTTTCTATGCAAGAGGGATGTATGAAGATTTTTTGCGCTTGCTAGATAAATACAAATTGGATTTGGCGGAAGTATCGGATGGTTCAATCATAATTAACCACGACGAAAAATGTGAATTGATTCACAAAATGTCAAAGGATAGAACCGTACTTTCAGAAGTTGGTTCCAAAGATTCTGGTATCATTATTTCTCCAGGAAAATGGATTAAAATGATGAGTACAGAATTAGAAGCTGGCTCTTGGAAAGTTATTGCCGAAGGCCGTGAAGCAGGTAATGTTGGAGTTTTCAGACCAAATGGAAATGCACATACCTTCTTAATAAATAAAATTATTGCGAAAGTAAATCCGAACGATATTCTTTGGGAAGCGCCTATAAAAAATCAACAAGTTTGGTTTATTAAATTATTTGGAGCCAACGTTAACCTTGGAAACATTGCACCAAATGAAATGATACCTTTAGAATGTCTTCGTTTGGGCTTACGAGGGGACACTTTCTTTGAAAATTTGCCTGCTGATTTTGCAGAACGCTTAAAACAAGTGAACGACGAGGAAGAGGTAGAAGAAGAAACCGAAGACTAGTGTTTCATAAAATAGGTGAAATACAAGAACACTCTGGTGCGGTATATGACCTTGCTTTGGACCAAAAACATATCTATTCTGCAAGCGCCGACGGCTATATTGCCAGATGGTCATTAAATACCTTAGAACAAGATAATTTTGCAATACGGTGTACATCACCTCCCTATTCTATTTCCTTCGAATCGCTTAATCAAACTATTTGGTTCGGTCTATCCAGCGGAGACTTGCATGTAGTGAATGTTGAAACAAAAACAGAATTAAAGTTTTTCCAACAACATAAGACTGGTATTTTTAGTCTGCTCTACCTTCCCAAGAAAAATATGATGATAGCTGGTGATGCCGATGGAAATATTTCCATTTGGGATACAAATAAATTGTCATTGCTTCTTTTCCTTCCTTTGAATTGTGGTAAAATTCGAAAAATCAAAACCAATTTTGAAAATACACTACTGACCATCAACTGTTTAGATGAGAAAATACGCATTTTTGAAACAGAAGGATTTAACGAAATTGCAACTTTAATAGGTCATGAAAATGGCTCCTGTTGTTCTTTCTTTAGCCCTAATCTAGAAGATAATTCCAAAATAATCTCAGGTGGAAAAGATGGTTGTATAAGAGAGTGGGAATGGTCTAAAGAAAAACTGATCAAGGCAATTCCAGCTCACAATTTTGCCCTGTATGACTTTGTTTCCTTGAATGATGGAAAAATTTTCGCTTCCGCGAGTAGAGATAAATCAATTAAGATATGGGACACTAAAAACCTCGATTTCATTCAAAAATTGGATATAAAATCAGGTGGTCACAAACACTCCGTAAATACCTTGCTTAAAATAAACGAGCAGCGCTTTTTATCCTGTTCGGACGATAGAAAAATAATACTTTGGGAGCAAAACTAATTTTTGGTTCGATTAATGTTATGTTTTACATTAGGTTAAGAATTTTTAATTTACGTCCTTCAAAAGTCTTTAAATTGTAAAAGTTTCTATGAAAAATGCAGTTTTACTAATTTGTTTATTTGCAAGCTACTTTGCTCTCGCCCAAAACCCACAAGGTTTTGATAAAATGGCGAAAGAAATGGCTGGAAAAAAATCACAAGTGACTACCATGACTGAAGTTTTAAAAAAGCAAAGTTCAGTAATAGTACTTGATAGTCGTGAACTTAAGGAATATGAAATTAGTCATCTTCCTCGAGCAATTTGGGTCGGATATGAAAAGTTAGATTGGACAAAACTTAATCAAATCAATAAAAGTTCAACTATTGTTGTGTATTGCTCCGTAGGTTATCGAAGTGGAGAATTGGCCGCAACTTTAACCAAAAAGGGATTTAAAAACGTTAAAAATTTGTACGGAGGCTTATTCAATTGGGCGAACAATGGGGGTGAAATCTTGGATATGGAAAATAAATCGACAAACAAAGTTCATGGGTACGATAAAAATTGGAGCAAATGGCTAAACCCCAATAGAGTTACAATAGTTTTATAACTAAAAATAACCTTGTAACCAATACATTATGTAACCTATCCATTCTTTGGTAAGTGATTC
>JAHEMP010000289.1 GCA_024643585.1 Crocinitomicaceae bacterium
AGCACATCTTACATCTATGACAAAATTGTCATTTAGCTTTAAGCCATAGTCAAAAAGCATTTTATCAAGACCAGTACCATAGCGATTCGTATGTGTGATTCCTGTCGCCATTAATGTGTCTTCGTTAAGTTCTAGAGCGTCCATAAAACACATAAGTTTTCCGCCGCGCATCAAAAATTGATCGATAACATATAGGTCCTTATCACTAAACTTTGATTTTGGTCGGGCAATTATTAAACCATCGACACCGTCTAATGCAGCTAAAGAATCATTAATCGTAATATCTCTTAATGAATAATAAGGTGAAATTAAAGCTCTGGCTCGCTGAGTTTCGCCATAAGTAAGTTCCCCGTGACCCTGAAGAAATCCGATAATAGGTTTAGTTTTTTCGACTGATCGACGGATAGAGGTCATTAAAATGTATTCCAAATTATTTAAGGAATTCTGAATGGTTTGACCTAAATTCTCAAGTCGAACAGGTTTTCCAACCGGCGTCCCTGGTAAAAATTGAATTACATTTTTTGTACTTCCTTCGTATTCTATTAAAGCGCCGGGCCAAATAAGCATTTGACTTTGTTGACCATCTTTGCTAAAAAGAATGTCCATTGGAATGATTCCTTTTCCTTTGGCGTAGATGTTTTCAAATAACTCTCTTTGTTCTCCTTCAGTTCCTTTGGATGGGTCTATGAATTCGTATTCGATTCTATTACCAGCGAATTCTTTAAATTCCTTTAGCTTATCTTCAACGGCATCTCTAAAATAGGACAAATCAGAAGGTAGTTTCCCGTCAAGATAAATCTTAATAAACAGTCTATTGTCTAGTTTCTCACTTGACTTTAAATACGTTTTTGTTCCGTTGGATAGAGAATATCTCTTGTCATTCGTAGCGTCGACTCGATAATTTACGAATGAGGAGACAATGTTCACTAAAATTATAGCCGCAACTACAATTGAGAAGAAAGTCCAATTAAAAATGCCTTTCATTTTGTTATTTTTCTTTTCCACAGGCTATTTTTTGAGAGATTTAATAACCGTTAACGCAGCATAAATAAAAATGCTTATTACCGATAGAAAATAAAATATGTCTTTACTGTCTAAAACACCTCTTTTTATACTGTCATAATGGAAAGAGATTCCAACGTATTGAACGATAGTATCAAAACTTCCAAAAAGATTAAAGGAGCCGAGTAGACCGAAACCATCATAGAACAACCAACAAAGAAACATTGCTAGGATAAACGCAACAATTTGACTACTGGTAATGGAGGACGCGAAAATGCCTATAGAAACGAAAACGGAACCCAACAGAATAAGTCCCAAATAGGAGGTAAAGGTCGCACCACTATCAATTACGCCAACAGGATTTCCCAATTGATACATCGAAATGTAATAGATTAAGGTAGGAAGCAATGAAATTATAACGAGTGTAACTCCCGCAAAGTACTTCGCTAAAATTATTTGAAGGTCGGAAAGCGGTCGAGTAAACAACAATTCAATCGTGCCAGTTCTCCTTTCCTCAGCAATAGACCGCATTGTGATGGCTGGAATTAAAATCAATAGAATGACAGGTGATAAATTAAAAAATGGAATTAAGTCTGCTTCCGTGCCTTGCAGTAAATTCGTATTTTGATCAATTATCCAATGGAACAATCCGGAGGTAATTAAATAGATTAAAATAAAAATGTAACCAATAACGGAACTTAAAAAACTTCTGATTTCCTTCAGATAGAGTGCTTTCATTTATCCTTTCAAATTTGAAGAACAAAAATACGATTTCAAATGTATTTTAAGCTCTTCAAATGATTCAATTGACCATTTCTTTTACTGTATGGATTGTTGAAAACCTAAATATTAACCCGCATTACGTTCAACATAGCGAATAATACTTTTTGCTATATCTTTCCCTGTTGCTCTTTCAATACCTTCCAAGCCTGGCGAACTGTTAACTTCTAAAATTAGTGGCCCCCGAGCACTCTGAAGCATGTCGACACCTGCTACACCTAAACCCATGGCGCGGGCGGCTTTCAAAGCTGCGTTTTCTTCTTCGTCTGTCAGTTCAATAATTTCCGCCGAACCCCCTCTATGCAGGTTGCTTCTGAATTCACCCTCTTTTCCTTGTCGTTTCATTGCGCCTACAACTACGCCATCCACAACAAATGCACGAATATCCGCCCCTTTCGCTTCCTTAATAAATTCTTGAATGATAACGCGAGCTTGCAAGCCGTTAAATGCTTCAATTACGGATACAGCAGCATTTTCATTGCTTGCTAATACAACACCTAATCCTTGGGTACCTTCCAAAAGTTTAATAACGCAGGGGGCACCACCAACTTCTTTAAGAATACTCGTGGTGTGCTTGGAATAATTTGAAAAAACTGTTTTTGGCATCCCTAAACCTGCTCTTGAAAGAATCTGCAGACTTCTTAATTTGTCTCTTGATCGCACTAATGCTTGAGATTCTACAGCTGAAAATACATGCATCATTTCAAATTGTCTAACAACCGCTGTTCCGTAAAAGGTTACGGAAGCGCCAATTCTAGGAATAATTGCATCGATACCTTCCAAAACCTTGTCGTTATAGCGAATAACTGGTTTTTTCTTTTCAATGACTATGTCGCATTTCGAATGGTCGACAACGATCATTTCATGCCCTTTTTGTTCGCCAGCTTCTACTAGACGGGAGGTGGAATACAATTTTGAATTTCTTGATAAAATGGCGATTTTCATTTTTTCTTTTTAAGATAGTTAAATTAAATGGATTTTATGTGTGTTTTTAACTTTCTTCACTAAAACCGTTAAAAATCAAGTTGGTTGTCCACGCTTCTGGTTTGGCGTTGAACCAAGGTTTAATGCCTGGCCAGACCTCTCCGAAAAGTTCTGAGTTTCTATATAAATTAAGTTCAATTTCGCTATTCCATTGACTATAAGTAAAGATTACAGATTTGTCCTTATTGTCTTGAACCAATTGCATGCCGTTACAGCCAGGAAAGGAATTAACCTTTTGTTTTATCGTATCAAAAAAAGATAAAAAGTCATCCACCTTTTCTTCTCGAAAAGTCAGTTTTACAATTCTGGTAATCATTTA
>JAHEMP010000290.1 GCA_024643585.1 Crocinitomicaceae bacterium
GTCTCATTGTCCAAACCTAAGGTGCTCAAATTTGCGCTTCGACTAGACCAATTAACGTATTCACCAAAAATTAAACCTACTGTATCAGTAAAGCTGGATATTAATGTATCCGTTTTTGATAACAATATCAAATAATCATCAGGATAAGAAGCATCATGAGAACGAGCTTTCCACGATAAAATGTTTCCATAGGATCCAAGAGTAATTGCTGGTGAAATTAACCATCTGTTGGCAACGCCAATTGGTGAGAAAAAAGAGGTCGAACTAGCTGTTAAATTTGCTAAACTATCTGGAGCCGATTTACTGATCCAGGCTTCTGTATATTCCGACACTGAACTATCCGGTATTTGTCCGTCAAAATTTCTTAGGCCCCAAGTTGACGGAATTCCTGACTGAAAGTCTTCTGTGAATATGTCTACTTGTGTCCAACTAGCAAAGGATATAAAACTTAAAAAAAGTCCTAACAGTATTAAATTTCTTGTTTTTAACATAGACAACAAAAATAAGCAATGTCGATTCTTAATGAACAAGATTGATAACTATTTCTTTAAATTCTTGGTAAAAAATGTCAAATTTGAGTAGAGTGTCTTCTAAAAAGGCATAAATATCTTCATGTTGGCTTGTATCGAAGTAGGAGCAGGGCTCTTTTTTCCATTGAATTCTGCAAAATCTCGTGCCATTTGGAGAGTAACAATCGTCTTGCCAATCCCCTTTAATCCCCATGGTATCCTCCATAACAACCTTCATTTCAAGAAGTTGCTCCCATACCAACGCTAATATTTCAGGATCTTTGAATTGAACATCGAAATCTAATGCTGCGTATTTTTTGTTCACCTCCAAACGTATAAAGATAGATTTGACATCAGAAGGATAGTTAATCCAATTCATTCGACGGCCGCTTGAGGAGTGATGCGATCTCATCCTTTTGCGAAATTTATCCCAAAATTCAGTATTAAATTCTCTTAAGGACTCTTTACTTAGCATGGCTCAAAAATAAAAACAAAATCACAGTTATTAGATGAAATTTATGAATGCCCTTTAGATTTGTAACCTAAGTTGCGTATGACTATGTATAATTATCATACATTTGATTTTCAAATAAAATTATTTAATTATGAGTGCGTCAAAATTATTTTTATTCAATGTGTTACTAGCGGTGCTTTTTATCTCCGGTTGCGCGAATGGTCAAGATTCAAAAGTGAAAAATCTAAGTCAAAATGAATTTAAGAAAGTATTCGATAATAAAAAAGGATCGCAAATAATTGATGTACGAACTCCTGAAGAAATTTCTCAAGGTAAAATTACTTTGGCACATGAAGTCAATTATTTTGATGCAGATTTTCAAAAGAAAGTAGAGAAATTGAATTTAGATAAATCTAAACCTGTTGTGGTATACTGCGCTGTTGGTGGTCGTTCGTCAAAAGCAGCGGAAGTTCTAATTAAGATGGGATTTAAAAATGTCCTGAACTTAGAAGGAGGCTACAACTCCTACAAATAGCACATTACGCTTTCGTGTTTTTATCGTTATTTTATAAGAATTTAGGAAATTCCGTAATTTTAAAGTTAGACAAAATTGTAAATTTATTGTTTTAAATAAATCGTAAATGGATCGCTATTTAATTCAATCTATTGAGTCTGTTGTTTTAATAATAATTGTTGTCGTATTGCGCTATCTTTTTCGTAAATCGACAAGAAGAATGGCTAGGACTTTACATTTAAATCCTGATCGCCATAGATTAATGGCACAAACAGTAAATACATTTTTATCTATAGTTGCATTTGTAGCACTTATTGCTATTTGGAGCATAGACACAAAAGAGTTAATATTCTTTATCTCTTCTTTACTGACAGCGCTAGGCATAGCATTTCTTGCTCAATGGTCCATTTTATCAAACATAACTGCAAGTATGGTTTTGTTTTTTAAACATCCATTAAAAATTGGTGAACCTATTAAAATTATTGATAAGGATTATCCGATAGAAGGTAAACTTGTGAAAATCTCGTTGATATTTATGCATATAGAATTGGAGAATGGTGAACACATAACAATCCCTAATAACGTTGTGCTTAACAAGATAATCAGTATTAAACCAGAGTAAAAAACCGAATTGTCGTTTTCTTATATTTTTTTCGTGTACCCACAAAAATCTCAAACAAGTTGGGAATAGGTAGTATTTATTATAAATTCCACGAATAAGACAAAATAAGGGTTGTTTTTATATTATTTCAGACATTCTATTTAACATAATATTAATTATAAGACAATTAGTATACATTGGAATTCATTTAAAAATCGTTCTAATTAGTCCCTTTCGTCAAGAAATCTGCTAAATTTTTTCTATATTGTTACAGATTATTTTCAAATAGCCTTTGAATACCAGCATCAACAGTATTCAAAGCGCTATTTAAAACATACATAAACACATTAATTAATAGCATATGAAATTAAAAATTACTTTACAACGATTTTCAATTGTATTAATCATTTTATTCGGGGCGAATTTTTCATGGTCACAAGTCAACTATACATTTACCTCCTGCGGTGCTTCAGGAGTTAATGGCCCGACACAAGCCCAAGCAAATGCAGCATACACTGCTACTAACTTAGCCGGAAATGTAACAGTCGTTGGTGGAATTCAATATTGGACAGTTCCAGTGTCTGGAAATTATAAAATTTCAGCAATTGGTGCTCAAGGTGGCGGAGCCAATGGTGGTTTAGGCGCGAAAATTGAAGGTGAATTTGCACTAACCCAAGGTCAAGTTATTCGAATATTAGTCGGACAGCAAGGGGAAACTCAAACGGGAAATCTTAATTCTGTTGGTGGCGGAGGCGGAACCTTCGTTGTTCTCAGTCCGGCAACAGCAACAAGCAATATTTTGGTCATTGCTGGTGGCGGTGGCGGTTGTGCAAGTTCGCTCTACCCCAGTAAACATGGAAACACAGGGACTTCTGGAAACAATGGTGTTATTGATGCTGGAGTTGCAAATCCGGACGGACTTGGAGGAACCGGAGGAAATGGTGGAAATAAATCTGTTAGCGGTTGTTCTTTGGATAGAGGTTCTGGAGGTGGTGG
>JAHEMP010000291.1 GCA_024643585.1 Crocinitomicaceae bacterium
AATGGTTTCGGAAAGGGAAAGTTTGTTTATAATAAATGATTTTGCAAGAAATCATTTTGTGAATAACCTGCACCAAACGGAAGAAGGAAAAGCCATCGGTTTGACTTATTTTGAGGAACGGGGTTTCAGACCTGATATAATCAAGAAGTTCGAACTTGGATACGGATTAAATGTTAGCGACGATTTTACAAAAGCTGCCCTTGCCAAAAACTACAAATTACAGTATTTGGAAACTGTGGGGCTTACAAAATCAAAAGACGATAGACAATTCGATTTCTTTAGAGGTCGGGTTATGTTCCCTATTCACAGTATAAGTGGGCGTATTCTTGGATTCGGGGGAAGAACTCTTATAACGGATAAAAAAGTTGCAAAATATTTCAATTCACCTGAGAGTCCAATATATCATAAAAGCGACATTCTGTATGGATTGTATTTTGCAAAAAACGATATAATAAAATACGATAATTGTTACTTGTGTGAAGGCTATACAGATGTTATTAGCATGTTCCAATCAGGCATACAAAACGTTGTATCTTCATCTGGAACTTCGCTTACAAAAGAACAAATCAAATTAATACGTCGTTACACTCAAAATATCACCATCCTTTATGATGGCGATAATGCCGGAATAAAGGCATCTTTTAGAGGTATCGATTTGATCCTTGAAGAAGGTTTGTCTGTGAAGGTAGTTCTCTTCCCAGAAGGAGAAGATCCAGATTCATTCGCAAAGAAAAATAGCACAACAGTTTTAGAGGAATATTTAAAGAATTCCGCTCAAGATTTCGTTTCTTTTAAATCTGAAATTCTTTTAAAAGATAGTGGTAACGACCCTCTGAAAAAAGCAGAATTAATTCGGGAAGTGGTATCCTCAGTCGGGCTTATTCCCGACACAATAATTCGCTCCGTTTATGCCAAGGAAATTGCTGAAAAATTTGATATCAGTGAGGAAATTGTAATCTCCGAAATTGCGAAAACAAGGTCCAAAACAATAGAAAAACAGCACCAAGAAGCAGTTCGAGCAATTCCCGTTGAACCAACGGTTGATTTTGAGAAAAAGGAAGCGCCTGAAGTCCTTACTCCGAAGGTGCATAAATATGATCCCGCTGAATTTTCGCTTATTCGAACTATGGTGAAATATGGTGTTTATGCCGTTGAAGTTCCTTCTCAAAATGAAGAAGGACAGGAAATCACTGTTGAAACAAGTATTGCAGAATTGATTTGTCATGAATTGGAAAAAGATGAGTTGACTTTTGACTTTCCTCTATTCAACAAAATACATCAAATTTTTGCGAGTGGTTTGAGTGAAAATACCTTTTATCAACCAAGCTACTTCTTGAACAATGAGGATCAAGAACTAGTGCGTTTTGTTTCAGAAATAGAAAGCAATGAGCATGAACTTAGTCCAAAATGGTTCGAGAAACATAAAATTGTTACCCAAGGAGAAAAAGAACGTTTACCATTTCTAACCATGAGCTCTATCTATGCGTTCAAAAGTTACAAAATAGGAAAACGGATTAAAGAAATTCAAATTGAATTGGAGACTTTAAACCCAGAAAATATAGAGGGGATGACCGATCTCATTAGTGAGCAAATTCAACTTGAACAAGTAAAAAAAATGCTTTCACATAAATTAGGAAGAATAATACTAAAATAAATGTTCAGCTATACCCTTTTCAATTTTGGTCCTTACGAGGTTTGCCTGTGGAACTTGTTCTTCTTAGCAATCATTGTGCTTGTTTCTATTTTGTTGCGTCGATTGATTCACAAAAATCTAAAACGCTTATTGAAAAATCAAAATATTCAAGTTGAAGGTCGACGCGCTACGGTTCTTCGATTATTGAGTCAAAGTGTATACATTCTTGCATTTTATGCTGGGATTTACAGTTTTAGCTTCAACAATCATGATGTTAGCTTTGAAAACTTCCTGAGTTACGATTTAATCAAATTCAAATATTTAAAAATAAGCTTTGCACATATTATTGGAATTTTGGTCGTCATATTCGGCTCGAAAATACTCTTAAATTTTATCAAACTTTATTTGACGCGCCGCATTAAAGGTAGGAAAGACATGGACGAAGGTTCCGAGTTTGTGTACATCCAAGTGACCAAATACATCATTTATATCATTGCTTTTATTCTTTGTTTACAAATATTAGAGGTAAAATTAACTGTTCTTCTTGGAGGTTCAGCTGCCCTATTAGTCGGTTTAGGTTTAGGACTTCAGGACGTTTTTCGCGATATGTTTTCCGGATTTGTAATTCTTTTTGAAGGGAACCTTCGTGTCGGGGACATTGTTGAAATATACAATTCGGGTAACTCAGAACCCGTTATTGCTAAATTGGTAAAAATCAATGTCCGAACCACTCAAATTGAGACAAGAAATGGCAACGTTTTAGTCGTTCCAAACAGTCGTTTAACTCAGGATTTTGTCGAAAATTGGTCCCACGGTTCTCATCTTTCGCGATTCGCTATAGAAGTGGCAATCGCATACGGCTCAGATACTGAGCTAGTTCGAGACTTGTTGAAAAGGGCTGCCATGGGACATCCTAGGGTCAACAAAACAGAGCCAATTCAAGTACGCTTGAAAAATTTTGGTGACAATGGACTGGAGTTAGAATTGATTTTTTGGGCCGAGCAAAGTTGGGATGCAAATATTTATAAATCTGAAATTCGTTTTGAAATCGATCGATTGTTTAGAGAGCATAAAATCGTTATTCCGTTCCCGCAAATGGATGTTCGCATGCAACGCTAAAAGCAATTTATCCTTTCTCTTTTTTTAGTATGTACAACACGTAGGCAGCGATCATAATTAGAACAAAGTAAATCGTTGCATAGACATACAGATTGTAATCTAATTTCGCATTAAAGGCCATAAGAGATGGATAGGAATAGGGACTTATGAAAATATTTGACCAATTCATACCAATCAAAGAGCCAATAAGACCGACCAGACCAATTCCAACAGGGACCAAGAAATTTTTAAATTTCAAACTTATCAAATACTGAATAGCCAAAATCGGCAGGCATACAATTAAATATTTGATATTCCCTTTTAAAAAAGCGAAAATGGG
>JAHEMP010000292.1 GCA_024643585.1 Crocinitomicaceae bacterium
CTTCCTTCAATGTAGGTTGGGTTTTTAACTTGGTAGTCTTTTGTTTCAAATTCAAAATCGACATTCTCTTTTTCGAGAAGTTTCTTTTTGTATTTATCAAAATTTAGGGGAGCAATATATTTTTTTGTCGAAGCTTCGTATTCTCTGCTACTCGTAACAATTTTTTTGAACAACTCATTTTGACCAATTCGTTCTTCACTTTTCGCTTTAATAGCTTCTTTCGGTAAATCCGGCAGTGGGAAATAATATGTTTTCTTATCTATCGGAGGAAGTTGCAATGCGCCCAATTCGTATTTTTCATTGAATTCTCCAAACTCATAATAATTGGGGATTTGCACATCTGGGAGGATGCCAACACTCTGATGGGTTTCACCTGTAACACGATAAAAAGCGCCGCCAGTTACTTTTAAATAGGCCTCCGGTTGTTTCGCAGATTTACTCTGGTTTTCCTCAAGTTTGAAGGCAGTGATTGGCAATACGGTTTGTGCGGTTGATTTACCATAAGTGGTTGACCCAACAATCAAAGCTCTATTTCGGTCTTGCATCGCAGCAGAAAACAATTCACTCGCAGACGCACTGAACTGATTAACCATTACAACCATGGGCTTGTCAAACAGAACTCCTTTGTTCAAGTCCTTCATGGTCGAAGGTGGATTATCTTTGCCAGCATAAATTGAAATGGCACCATAATCCACGAAGATTCCTGCAAGCAAAATAGATTCCAACATCGAACCCCCACCATTATTTCTCAGGTCTAAAATCAAACCCGTCACACCTTCGTTCTGCAAATGAATCAACTCTTTTGCAACATCATTTGCGCAACCAGTTGATAGAGAAAAAACCTCATCTCCTTTGGAATAAAAAGAAGGCAAATAGATGTACGCAATTTTCTGATCGCCATCCAAAATGTAACTTTCAATCAAATTATCTTCTACTTCAACTGCATCCTTGGTCAAATCAAAATCAATTTCTTCTCCCGTTTTTTTCCGCACCCACAAGTGTATTTCTTCCGTATTTTCATCCATTAAAAAGGCTCGTATTTCCTTCATTTTGGCATCTTCAAAGATTAATTTTTTTCCTTTGGCTGTTGCTTTGAGTAAAACATCCTCTTCGTTCAGTTGATTGCATTTCCAAGCTGGACTTCCTGGGACTATCGATTCTATTGCATATTCTTTTTCTTCATTTTTAACCAATGAAAAACCAAAAGACATGACCTCCTTGGAAAGAAAAACTGCAAATTCAGATTCGTCCTCCACCGTAAAATAGTCGGAATGTGGATCGTATGCGTTGGCAATTGCTTTCAAATATGCTTCGCCTACAAATTGAGCCAAATCGCCATTTCCTTCGCGTTTCGACTGAATTTTTTCCAATTCATTTTGCAGCACTTCTTTTTTTAATTCTTCTATTTTTTTGGCGTCAGGTGGACCAAGAATTTCAAGTGAATCCGACTGGTAGCAATAAAGATTTAAAATCTTTAGCTTGACAACCTTCTCTAAATAGGCCTTTCGTTCAGCACTCGCAACGTACAAATCTTTGAGATGTATAGTTAAAACTTCATCGGAAAAGGTAATTTTTTTTGTGTCCAGGGATTTTAATATGCCCTCTGTTTCAATCAAACTTTTTGCGAAAACCAAATTCAAATTATCCAGAAATACCGACTTTTCAATTGGAATATCTTTTGCGATTTGACCCGATTTTGAATTCAAGTCTTGAACCTCTTCTTTGCTTAAATAAAGGCCGCCCTTGTCCAATGCTTTAATGGTATTTTCACAAACCAACCTCCCAAATTCTTCGTCCATTGGTCTCGGTTGGTAATGGAATTTTTCCATGTTTTTTGCTATCATCAATGCATGCAAAGGCACATTAATCTGAGCCGAGACGGATTGAAATATAAAAATCAGGAATAGGAAAAATAAATTCTTTTTCAATGCTAATTTTTGAGTACTAAGATTGCTCTGCGAGTCGTTGGAATCTGAATTCAAAAGAATTTTATAAAAGGTTAGGTTTTGGCTCGCTAAAATAGGAAAAAAAGTAAACAGTAAATTCTTTTAGGGAATTTTCAACACTTTATCGTTTTGTTTTGTTTTAACGGCACCCAACTTTGTTTTTGATTTCATAACTTTACATACCAATCGTAGCGTTCTACTGTACAATGTTAAAATACATTTTCGCAATTTATTTTTTTTCCAATTCTCTCTTTTTGTTCGCTCAAGAACCGGATAGCGTGGTTGTGAAACAAGAAAAATACAGCATCAGCGGCTACTTGAGTTCGGGTGTCACAGGTGAAGCTTTGATTGGGGCGAAAGTATATGTTCCTGAACTGAAAGTTGGAACGATTTCGAACAATTATGGCTTCTATTCTCTTCAATTGCCGGCCGGAAAACACCTCATCGAATTTCGGTTTACGGGTTTGGAAACAGCGCTACGCGAAATCGAATTGACGGAAAACACCCAATTGGACGTGGAAATTGGTTCGAAAATGCAACAAATCGACGAGGTACAAGTCAATGCCAAGAAAGGTCAAAATGTGGAATCTACGAAGCTCGGACAAATTGAACTCGAAGTTGAAAAGATTAAAACCTTGCCCGCGTTTATGGGCGAAGTCGACATTATAAAAGTGATTCAATTGTTGCCCGGTGTCAACAGTGCAACCGAAGGTGGACAAGGATTTTACGTGCGAGGTGGTGGTCCTGATCAGAATTTGGTGCTCTTGGATGAAGCAACCGTCTACAATGCCGCGCATCTTTTCGGATTTTTCTCTGTCTTCAATGTCGATGCCATAAAAAGTGTCAACCTCATCAAAGGTGGAATGCCAGCCAATTTCGGTGGGCGAATGTCATCTGTTCTCGAAGTGCAAATGAACGAGGGCAACAACAAAGAATTTAAAATCAAAGGTGGTCTGGGGTTGATTTCTTCGCGCATAACTCTGGAAGGTCCAATCAAAAAAAACAAAGGATCGTTTATCGCCTCCGCTCGACGCACCTACATTGACGGCATCATGAAGGTCGCCATTCCCAAAAAATCAGCATTCTATGGTTCTAGCTACTATTTCTACGATTTCAATTT
>JAHEMP010000293.1 GCA_024643585.1 Crocinitomicaceae bacterium
ATTGGACATTCGAAGCTACGACAATAAGGATAGGTGGATTGTTCAAATATTTCCAGAAAAAAATGATTTTATTGAGATAGACAACCAGCACGACGAAGCGTGGATAGGTGGACCAGGAATTTCTTCTTGGAATATGGTCAGTGGTACAATGGGCTTTCACTCTAACCAAGAAAAACTCTTTTTTCAATCTGAAAAAACTGGGTATTCACATCTTTATTCTTATGATTTTAGCACGAAAACCATTTCTCAATTAACAGGTGGCAATTTCGAGGTTCATGATGTTAAACTGTCCCAAGATAAATCCACCTTTTATCTAACCTTAAATAAAAATCATCCAGGAAATCGGGAACTTTACAAATTGGAGAGCAACAGTACCAAATTGAAAGCTGTATATTCTGAAAATGGAGCCATTCAAAGTTATTTTTCGCCAGATGAGAAATATATTTCATACCTCTTTTCAGATAAAATAAATCCATGGGAACTTTATCTAATGAAAAACGAAACAAAGGCCGTTTCTACAAAAATCACAAACTCAAAAAGTGAAGCCTTCAAAAATTACAAATGGACTGATCCAGAAGTTGTAACCTTTAAGGGAAATGACTCGATAGATGTTTATGCGAGATTATTCAAAGCCTCTGAAACGGATAATAAACCTGCTGTAATATTTGTCCACGGGGCAGGATATTTGCAAAACGCACACAATTATTGGAGTAACTATTATAGAGAATTCATGTTTCACAACTTGCTAAAGGACAATGGCTTCACAGTATTAGATATTGATTACCGTGCTAGTGAGGGCTATGGTCGAAACTACAGAACAGCCATATATAGACACATGGGAGGAATGGATTTAAACGATCAGTTGAGCGGTAAAAATTTCCTTGTAGACAACTTTAATATAAATCCGGATAAAGTAGGAATCTATGGAGGTTCTTATGGAGGATTTATAACCTTAATGGCCTTGTTTACCATGCCCGAGGAATTTGCGTGTGGCGCAGCGTTGCGATCTGTGACAGATTGGATGCATTACAATCACGAATACACCAGCAATATTTTAAACTACCCAAATACCGATTCAATAGCATATAGAAGGTCTTCCCCCATTTATTTTGCAGAAAACTTAACGAATCCACTTTTAATCTTGCATGGAATGGTTGATGACAATGTGCAATTTCAAGATGTGGTTCGATTAAATCAAAGATTAATTGAGTTGGGAAAAACGAATTGGGAATTGGCAGTATTCCCTGTTGAGGCACACAGTTTTTCAAAATCGTATTCTTGGACTGATGAATACAGAAGAATTTTCGAACTATTCAAAACAGAATTAGATCAAGAATAAAAAATGGTCCTTTTTTTTACCCTGCAGTAACTTCGTGTTGGCACTTTTTTCGATCAAAAAATTCTATTTCTGCATTTTTTTGTATAAATTGATTTCTAATTAACATTAATTCACAATTAAATAGATTGATTTTTAACTAGTTAAGTAAAATTATTAAAATTATTGGCAACCATTATAAACTAAAATTCGTTACTCCTAATAACCGCCGTGAGCATTTTCAAAAGTTTTACCTGAAAAGTGAAACTTCTTTAGGTGTTTGTCGTATGTTAAACTTAACATGAATGAAATTAATAACCAATTGAATCACAACTAATGCATTTAAAAATAGTGGCTATATTTGCATTAACTTGTCAGTCAAATGGTTATTAACAGGTACAATAAATTCTTATTTCCTTTGGATTCATTGGACTGTCAAAGTGCGGAAACATGACAATTAATCTACGAAATACCTTTTCTCCAAAAGTTGAATACTAAGGTATACATAGCGCTATTTAGTATTCTGTTGTTTGCTCAATTACGGGCACAACAAGACGTCGGTGTTTCACAAATAAACAATCCAACAAGTGGTTGTCAAGTGGGTAATGCCTCCACGAACATTAACGTTATCGTTCGTAATTATTCTGCCACATCTGCTTTTCCAAATACTATTAGCGTAAAATATACGATTAACTCGGGTCCCGTTCATTCTGAACTAATTGGTGCTTTACTCGGCCCAAATGCCAGTTTTAATTTTACATTTTTTCAAACTGAAAATTTTAGCGCCTGTGGTAATTACCAATTAAAAATATGGGCTGTAAAAGCTGGCGATCCTAATCATGCTAACGACACATTAAATTATTTGTTTGTCAACGAATGCAATATAACTCCAGGAATTATAACTGGACCAAGCAATTTATGTTACGGAATTAACAACGACTCATTAAAAGTAACAGGAGGAACTTTTTCTTATACCTACCAATGGTATAAAAAATCACCAATCCCCGGAGCCTTCGTAGCTACTGGTAATACAACAAATACATTTTACTTAAATGGTTTAACAGACACTTCCGCTTATTATGTTCGATATCTTGGTGTCTTTTGTCCTTCTGTAAACTCGGCCGTATTTGGAGTTGGCATCAGTCCAACTATTGTTACAGGTAGCCCCTCTCCAGACTTAAGTCTTTGCATTGATAATGTCGTAGGCAATGTCAGTGTTTCTGGATTTACTCAAAACGTTGCGGATTGGGAACAATCCAACAATGGAGGCGCAACATGGATTTCGACGGGGAATGCTGTTCCCAGTCTAAATATTAATTACTTAACGAACTCAGCCTTATTCAGAGCAAAAGTCGCTAGTGGAACCTGCGGAACGAAATATTCGGACACCATTTCAGTTGAAGTACAACCACTTGTTATACCAGGAACTATTTCAGGAGCTACAAATGTTTGTTACGGAACAAATGTCACGAATCTAACATTATCTGGTAACGCAAACGATTATGGTTTTGAATGGTATTCTTCAACCGATAACATTACATTCACCCCAACAGGAATTACTTCACCTTTATTTACTGCTTATTATTTGACCCAGGACACTTATTACAAGGTTGTTCTCCAAGGCGATCAATGTTCTGATGTAGAAACACCAGTCGTAACATTAATTGTAGATCCAGCAATTAATACGGGTACAATGTCACCGAATTTGACAGTATGTGAAACAAACATTTCTG
>JAHEMP010000051.1 GCA_024643585.1 Crocinitomicaceae bacterium
TTCTTTACGAAATCTCTGTGCACCCCGAGTATTTCTGCCCACTAAGGCATGCTTAAAAACTCTCGTTCACAATTCTCAATTGTCAATTAAAAAACCCGTATCTTTGCACAAAATTTCGAAAACATACTATGTTAACAGTAAACAATTTATCCCTCCAATTTGGTAAACGTGTCCTTTTTGATGACGTTAATTTAAAATTTGTAGAAGGAAACTGCTACGGCGTTATTGGTGCGAACGGTGCTGGAAAATCAACTTTTCTTAAAATTTTAACAGGGGAGCAAGACCCGACAAAGGGACAAATTGCATTAGAACCAGGAAAAAGAATGGCGGTTTTATCACAAAATCACCAAGAATTTGATGAGTATCCTGTTTTGCAAACTGTAATCATGGGGCACAAACGTCTTTTCGAAATAATGCAAGAAAAAGATGCTTTATACGCTAAACCAGATTTTTCGGAAGAAGATGGTATGCGTACGGGTGAATTAGAAGGTGAATTTGCAGATTTGGAAGGCTGGAATGCGGAGACGGATGCAGCTACTTTGTTGTCGAACCTGGGTATTGAAGAATCTCGTCATTATACATTAATGGGCGATATGCCGAGTGAATACAAAGTTCGAATATTGTTGGCGCAAGCACTTTTTGGGAATCCTGATTTGTTGGTTCTAGATGAGCCGACAAATGACTTGGATCTTAAAACAATCAGTTGGTTGGAGGATTTTTTATTGGATTTTAAAAACACTGTAATAGTTGTATCGCACGATAGACACTTCTTGGATACCGTTTGTACGAACATTTGTGATATCGATTTCAGTAAAATAAACTTGTATACAGGTAACTATACTTTCTGGTATGAATCGTCTCAATTGGCTGCTCGTCAACGTTCTGACAAAAACAAAAAAGCCGAAGACAAGAAGAAAGAGTTGCAAGACTTTATATCCCGTTTTTCGGCAAATGCTTCGAAATCAAAACAAGCGACATCTCGTCGCAAAATGTTGGATAAGTTAGATTTAGATGAAATTCAACCTTCTTCGCGACGTTATCCAGGAATTAATTTCAATGCAGACCGCGATCCAGGAAATCAAATTTTAACGGTTGAAAATCTTTCGGCAAAACACGAGGGTGAATGGTTGTTCAAGGATTTGAATTTCACATTGAACAAAGGCGACAAAGTGGCAATTTTGTCAAAAAACTCGGTGGCAATTACAGCTTTATTTGAAATATTAAATGGAAATAAAAAACCGGAAACGGGAACATTCTCCTACGGTACAACGATAACGACTGCTTATTTGCCGAATGAAAATCATAGCTTCTTTAAAGATAAAATCAGTCTAATCGATTGGTTGCGTCAATACGCCCAAACAGACGAGGAGAAAGAGGAAGTTAACTTACGTGGATTTTTAGGTAGAATGTTGTTCTCAGGAGAAGAAGCCTTGAAATCAGCAAATGTACTTTCAGGAGGTGAAAAGGTTCGTTGTATGTTGTCTCGAATGATGTTGGCAAAAGCCAATGTTTTGATGATGGACGAACCGACAAACCACTTGGATTTGGAATCCATTACAGCATTGAACAATGGTATGCGCGATTTTCCAAGCAATATCATCTTTACGTCTCATGACCACGAATTGACGAATACAGTAGCCAATCGAATTATTGAGATAACGCCGAATGGTTTCATGGACAAAATGATGCCTTACGATGCTTACTTGAGCGATGATAAAATTGCTCAATTGCAAGAAGAAATGTACGCCTAAATAATTAGTAACGATCGATGAAAGAGCCAATTCAGTTTCAATTTATTTGGCAGCATAAGCTCATTGGCTTTTTCAGAAATATTGATTTTCCAGGTTTTAGAAAACTATCTCTTCTTCTTCCAAAATGGTTGTTGCCAAAGGCAGAAAACATTGGAGAACACATTCTAACACTACCTTCAGGCTTGAAACTTTGGATCAATCCATCCAAGGATCAAGGCGTGGAAAGAAGTCTTTTTGAAACAGGAACGTATGAAAGAGGGACACTTCATTTTATGAAGACCTATCTCAAGCCCAACGATACATTTGTAGATATAGGAGCCAATATTGGATTGATGTCCATTACGGCAAGAAGAGCCGTTGGAGAGGGAGGGAAAGTATGGGCTTTTGAGGCCAACAAGAACACTTTTGCTATTTTAGAAAAAAATATTGCTCTCAATAATTTTACAGACCTTCTTTGTTTTGAATGCGGTTTAGGATCTCAACGAGAAACGAAATTGCTCTACGACAATTGGTCCATTAATCGTGGAGCTGCCTCAACCGTGGTGAAAGGTGATAATGCCGAATCTACTGAAATTACAATTTTAAAACTTGACGATGTTGCGAATCAACAAAACATCCAACCTACCATGATTAAAATTGATGTCGAAGGAATGGAAGAGGATGTTTTAATTGGCGCCGAAAGAGTAATACATGAATACCGACCCATTCTCATTGTTGAATTTTCTGAAGAACGAGGAGACGACACTCGAGGTAAACTATATGCGAGATTGATATCTTTGCACAATTACAAGATTTTTAAATTAAAAGGCTCCAAAGAACGCGCTTCGAAATTAATTGAGGTTAAACAAGCACAAGATTTGCCCAATGACGACAACGTTTTTTGCATGCCAATCGAAAAAATAAAGAAATGAAAGTTCAGTATACTTTAAGCTGCGAAAATGCGAATCAGCAATACGTATCCATAGATGTTGTTTTTCCTGTAAATGAGGTTGAAACACTGGTTTATTTGCCAACTTGGCGTCCAGGCAGATACGAATTGGGGAATTTTGCAAAAAATATAAAGCACTTTCAGATTTTTGGCTCAGACAATCAACCACTTTCTTTCAAAAAGACACACAAAGCAGTTTGGAAAGTAGATACCGCAAACCAAACGTCTATACGCGTCGTCTACAAATACTTTGCAAATGAACTGAATGCCGGTAGTACCTTCCTATCAAATGAGCAATTATATGTTAATCCTGTAAACTGTTTTCTTTTCACTGACGAAACAAAAGAATTGCCTGTAGAAGTAGATTTGAAAATTCCTTCAGATTATCAAATTGCATGTAATTTAAAGTCTGATGGGAATACTTTATGTGCTGATAACTTCGAAACCGTGGTGGATTCGCCTTTCATTGCGTCCGCCACATTGAAACACGATTCCTATACGGTTGCTGGAACGACATTCCATCTTTGGTTTCAAGGATTGGATAAGATAGATTGGGTTAAATTAAAAAAAGACTTTACCGCATTTACGAAAAAACAAATAGAGAAGTTTTCGGAATTCCCAGTAAACGATTACCATTATTTATTTCAAATAATGCCTTACAAAGCCTACCATGGTGTTGAACATCATGCGTCAACGGTAATTCTACTTGGTCCTAGTTATGCTGTATTTGGGGATTATTACAATGAATTATTGGGTGTTTCATCCCATGAGCTGTACCACACGTGGAATGTAAAAGCAATACGGCCAATTGAAATGTTTCCTTACAATTTCAAAGAAGAGAATTTTTCTGAACTTGGCTATATCTGTGAAGGAATCACGACCTACATGGGTGATTTGTTCTTGTTAAAATCAAAAGTTTTCAATTTTGATCAATACAAATTGGAGTTCAATGCTCAATTGCAAAAACATTTCGACAATCAAGGTCGATTTAATTATTCCGTAGCCGAATCGTCTTTTGACACGTGGTTGGATGGTTATGCTCCTGGCGCTCCTGGACGAAAAGTATCGATTTATACTGAAGGTTGTTTGTTAGCATTTGTAACGGATGTTCGAATCCGTCGTGCAACAGTTAATAAATTTGGCTTGGATGATTTGATGAGACGATTGTACTTCGATTATGCCTTAAAAAACAAAGGTGTATCAGAAGAGGATTACAAAGCAGAATTAGAAAACTTAACAGGTGAAGATTGGAACGATCTTTTTACCGATTATTTTCATGGCACAAAAGCATACGAAGTCATTTTAGCAGACGCATTAGATTACTTAGGAATGGAATTGATACATTCTCCTTCGAAAAGTTACAGCGAGGCTTATTTGGGAATTAAAACCGTTCCTTCAAATCAAAATTTCGTTGTCCAATCTATTTTTCCAGGAAGTACCGCAGATATGGGTGGAATTATGTTGGAAGATGAGATTATCGGAGTAAACGGATGCGCCTGTCAAGGTGAACTGGATAAATGGCTAAAAATGCACGACGACGAGCATAAAAGACTAACTATTATCCGAAAAGGAAAAATTGTTGAGCTTGCACTGCCACAATTGAACAGAACATTTTTTAATGTTTATAGTATCCAAGAAATTAAATCGAAAACAAAACATCAAACCAATGCTTTTGATCATTGGTTGAAATAGAAAACGTTATTCTTCGTCCTTTATCTCTCTGACAACAATATTCTTTACGTGAAAATTTGTCAACTCTGAAACATTCTCGATGTTCAAAAATTTGCTGAAAATTCTCAGTCTATAATAATTATCATCACCACAAGTTGCTTCAATACTTGCATTTGGGGCCAACTTTAAGGTTTGAGACATTTCAGCCAGTCCGCCTTCACAGTTGTAACATTTGTCACCGTAGGTAACGTCGTATTGCCAGTCAACAAAAATGTTTTTTTCAGTGGTATTTGTAAATTTCAAATACACTTCCTCCATGTTGATTCCTTGTTTGGGCTGGTCGCAGGCCAATTTTTGGTATTCTACCTTAATTCCTTGGTCATCGTATAATTGTTTCCAATTGTTCTCTTGGCTAAAGGAAAAAGAAGACAAAAACAAAATGGACACGAGAAGAGAAAAAGAAAAATGGGTTCTTAGTTTTTTCATTTTGGAGAGAATTTTCAAGTTTGAATCTAAAAATACAATTTTTAAAGTGAGGCAAACGCATTTCATATACACAATGTGCATTTTGCCCCTAGTTTTAAATTAACGCTTCCTCTGAAAAAGAGTTGCCTTTTATTACGAATTACTTAAAATTTATAGCTTATTCCTAAACTTGGAAGTATAGGAAACTGATAAATCGTTTCTTGAGAAACTCGGTTTACATAGAAAATATTTTGTCTATCGTAAACGTTCGTTACACTCGCAATAATTTCAATAATGTCTTTGTTTTTAAATTCAAACTGTTTTTTAACTGTAATATCTAATCGATGGTAATACGGCAGACGTTCAGAATTTAGCTCACCCAATTGCGTTGTAATACTTGATGGATTGCTGTTCAGATAATCGGTGGTCACACCTCCTGAAAAGGTTTGTCCTTGATAAAATGCCGCAGTTGGTGTAAATGGTAAACCTGAGCCTAAATTCCATCTAACACTCAATTCCAATGTCTTTTTCTTGCCAAATAAGTACGTTCCCACCAGGTTAACATTGTGTCTTCTGTCAAATACAGGGTAATACTCTTTAACACCGTCCCAACGAGTCGACTTACCATAGGAGTAAACCCCCCAAATGAATAGACGCTCTTGGCTGTATTTTAACAATAAATCTACTCCGTAACTGACACCAGACTCGATTAAAAAATCTTTTTTCAAGATATCCGGAATACTTGCAAATTCTGCGTTGTCTTCGTATTGTTTGTTGATATTGATATTACTCAACTGTGGAAAGTACTTGTAATATCCTTCAATATTTGCTGTCCACTTTTTGGTAATGTCAATTTCCGTTCCAGCGATAGCATGCCAACTGTATTGAATCCCATTGGATGGATTTGTCGTTTTACCAAATTGGTTTGTGAAAGTACTTTGTACGTTTGACGGTGCAGATAACAAACCGTTGAATAAGTTTACTACGTCTTTATCCGATGAAGCAGAAGTGAAGTTTTGTGAATATCTTCCTCCCGAAAATTTCAATCTCAATTTTTCGTTGACATTGTACTTGGCACCTAAGCGAGGTTCTAATGAAATTGTATTCAATGAAGCATAAACTTGCGCTCTAAAACTTGGTTGAATCACCCATCGGTTTCTCACCAATCTGTAGTTTACGTATGCGCCAATTTCCGTATTGAATCCTTCCAGTTTAATCGTTTGGAAAGCCTCGTTGGTCGTAACAAAGTCGGTATTGAATCCGCCAATGTTAATACCGTAATTGAATTCACTGTCTTTTCGTAAGAAATAGGTAAAGTCAAAACCTAAGTCAAAACCACCAATGGAACTAGACCTTTCTGGAGCGCCAACCTCGTTGAATGTCGTCTTATAGTTGGAGCCGTTAATGTGTCCACGTATAAAAATTGGTGAACTACTTGGAACCAAAATAAAGTTTGCTCCACCACCAGTTGATCTCCAATCGATATCTGCAATACCGTAATTTACGCTGTCTCTATTGTGAAATCCAAAAACACTAAATTTCGAACCGCCGTCTGCGTTGATAGTTACCTTTCCGTACCCATCTGTAAAGGTAAACGGAAGTCCATTTCCATTGTTTACTCTTGGGTATAAAGCATCTGATGTTTGGGCCAATAAACTTCTTTTACCTGAGAAAATATAAGAAGCCTTACTTGGGGATCCATCTTTTGGTTTAGAAAAAGGTCCTTCCAAAACGGCTTTTGCCAAGAAAGGCGAAATAGAGAGTTTGCCCCCAAACTCTTTTCTATTGCCATCTCGGTAGGTAATATCCATTACAGATGAAATTCTTCCACCAAATTTAGCATCAAACCCACCCGTGTATACATCTGCATTTTTTATCAATTCCGTTTCAAAAACAGAAAAGAATCCAATGGAGTGAAAAGGGCTATAGACGGTCATTCCATCCAGTAATATTTTATTTTGAATAGGTGTTCCACCGCGCACATACAATTGTCCTCCTTGGTCACCAGTGGTAATAACTCCCGGCGTAACGCTCAAGGCACCTACGATATCATTTTCAGCTCCCATACTTGGGATTCTTTCCAGGCCTTTTTTGTCTAATTTAATTTGGGAAATCATAACTTCTGTCTTCTTCTGTTTGCTTTCAGCAGAGACATTCACTTGATCGATTTCCTTGATAGAGGCATCTTTTTCTAATTCAAATTTTAAGTTGATGATGTTACTTCCACTTTCGACAACAACCTTTTCTTCAATTTTTTTGTAGGTATAATTTTCAATGACAAGTAAATATTCTCCAACTGGTATCTTTACCATGCTAAAAAATCCATTTACATCTGTGATGGCACCAGTAACGGTTGCGCCGTCACTATTATTAACAAGTTTAACTTTTTCAAATGGAGCAACTTCACCGGAACTTTTTAGGTAGATGAAACCTCTAATATTGCAATCTTGAGAAAATAAAATTCCAGCAAAGAATATTGAAACAAGGGTAAGAAATATCTTCATTTTTAACAATTGGTTAACTCGTATTAGCATTGAGAATGCGAATATAAGCTTTTCATTACGTATTCTATAATAAGAAAATCGAAAAGGTTGTAATCGGTAGGAGTTCTTTATTAAACGGTTTTAAAGAGAATAAATTACGAGGTTTTTCTCAATTCTACCTTAGCTTTTTCCCAATAAACATCTAATTCTTCCAATGTTAAATCGCTGATATTTAAACCTTCATCTATAATGTAGGTTTCCATTAACTGAAATCTTTTTTGAAATTTAATATTCGTTTTTCCCAATGCATCCTCTGGATTGATGTCGACAAAACGAGAATAGTTGACAAGAGAAAACAACAAATCGCCAAATTCTTCCTCCATTTTATCACTTTGATTCTCGGCTTCAATTTCAAATTCGTTGAGCTCTTCTTTGACTTTGGCCCAAACGTCTTTTTTATCCGACCATTCAAAACCAATTCCTTTCGCTTTCTCTTGAATGCGCATGGCTTTGACCATGGCAGGTAAGGATTTAGGAACTCCTTCTAAAACCGATTTTTTACCTTCCTTCAGTTTTAACTTTTCCCAATTTTGTTTTACCTCTTCCTCATTTTGAACTTTGACATCACCGTATATATGAGGATGACGATGTACCAATTTGTCGCAAATTTTATTGAGAACAGATGAGATATCAAATAATTTTTGTTCGCTTCCTATTTTGGAATAAAACACCATATGTAAAAGAATATCACCAATTTCACCCTCCAAAGAATTCCAATCTTCATCCAGAATGGCATCTGTCAATTCATAGGTTTCTTCAATAGTTAAGTGCCTTAGTGATGCAAAAGTTTGTTTTTGATCCCATGGACATTTTTCTCGTAATTCATCCATTATAGTTAACAAACGTTCAAAAGCTTCTAATCTCGGGTCCATTTTTTTTCTATAAAATTACTTTTTCTTCGAGTTAAAATCGATATTAATCTATTTTTGCTCCATGGTTCGGAATAATTTCATTTTTCCTATTTTGTTTTTCGCTTGTTTTCATAGCAATGCTCAAAACAATTGGGGATTCGAATCTAAATTGAGAAATGGATATCTGTCGCCCCACAGAGCCGTAATGGACCACCTTCCGGTCGAAAGAGTTTGGGCAGGGGAATTGTCATTTTACGTTGAATTGAAGGACACCTCAACTTGGTCAAAATATTACGATAAACCGCGAATAGGAATTTCTACTTTTTTCAATCAAACCGGAAATACGCCTATTTTAGGACATGCTTTTGGTGTTTTTGCTTTTGGAGAATTGCCTTTTTATAGAAAGAATGGCTTTTCACTAAATGCTCGAATTGGAACTGGAATAGCCTATTTGACAAAAGTTTTTGATCAAGAAACAAATCCAAAAAATGTTGCTGTGTCTTCTCATTTTAATGGTACGGTTATTTTAGGAATGAATCTGAGGTATAACTTTAACAAAAGTGCTTTGGCTATTGCAGCCGAAATGACGCATTTTTCTAATGGTTCGTCCAAAATGCCAAATTTGGGTTTGAATTATCCATTTTTAGGCCTTTCATACTCTAGACAATTTGGAGAAAATAGCAATACAGAAAAGTCATATACAGTTTCAGAATCTGGTATGCCATGGCAATTTGGCGTAAACGCTATTTTTTCAAGAAAAGAAGTTTTCCCAGTATCTGGAAAGAAGTATCCTGTTTACGGTTTGAATTTGTATACAAGAAAAATTTTCAGTCCAAAAGTTGGTGTAGAATTGGCATTGGACGGTATCTATAAAACAACCATTTTGGATTATCTACCAGAATTCGAAAAAAAACCAATTGATATAGTGCAATTAGGCATTTTTGCGGGCTATGTTTTATCATTCGATCGGGTTTCGGCGATTGTTGGTATGGGTGGTTATTTCCGGGATCGATATTTACCGGAGGATAGGTTCTATCATCGCATTGGTGTGCGATACCAAATGAAATCAAATTTGCAATTTGGTTGGACATTAAAATCCAATTGGGGAAAGGCCGATTATTGGGAGTGGAGCGTAGGTTATATATTTAATCGGAAGAAAAAATGAGATACCTAGTAATTTTTGCTTTGTTGATTTCTTCCTGTAAAAAAGCGGAAGATCGCAGTTGTTTCAAATTCAATGGAGAAGAAGCTGAAAAGATTGTGTTATTGTCCAGTTTTTCAGAATTAGAGATTAATTCTTATCTAGTTGTGAATTTAATTCAAGATACTTCAAACTATGTTGTAATTAAAGGAGGTAAGAATGTAATTAATCTAGTGGAAACAGGCGTTTCAGAAGATAAACTCATTCTCACAAATGCCAACAAATGCAAGTATTTGAGGTCGAGAAAAAAGAAAATTGTAGTAGACGTACATTTTATAGCTTTGGAAAAAATTAAATACCAAGGTTCTGAAAATGTTAAAAGCATAGGAACTATTCAAGGCAATAATTTAAAATTGAGTATTGCAGAAACCTCAGGGACTATTGATTTGAATGTGGATGTAGAAGATTTTTCGTTAAGTGCAGAGCCTTCCTGGGTTGATTTTAATATTTCAGGTTTTTCGAAAATCGCCAGTCTAACTGTGAAGGGGAATGCATATGGAGATACACGTAATTTCTTGGTTCAAGACAGATTAGTAGTCATTAGCAATACTGTCGGAAATGTTTACGTTAACGGTTCAACAGGTTTGCTGAAATGCGAAACAAAGGGTTCAGGTAATGTATTTTATTCAAATACACCTGGAAATATCGAATGGAACGATTATGGCACTGGAAAATTATTGCAGGCCCCCTGAAAAGCATTAACTTTGTAAAAAAATAATAGAAATGAAACTTGTTTTGCTTTCAATAGGATTATTGGCACTCGCTTTTGCAGGGATAGCCATTAAAATTTGGTCCAAAAAGGATGGTAAATTTGCAGGAACATGTGCCAGCAATAACCCACTTCTTCGAGAGGAAGGAGCTTCTTGTGGTCTTTGTGGCGCTCGTCCAGAGGAACAATGCCAAGCTTAATTCAACCTTTTTAAATTCATTAGAATTTTAAACGCTGAATCAATTTCGTTTTGGTTTACAACAATCGAAAATTCGTTTGAAGTAGAAACAACCTGAACTATGTTGATTCCTTCCCAAGCCAATTGCTTCAAAATGTAGTAATAAACACCGTAAATTTCCGTGTTTACCGTCGGAAGTTTTACCGTTACTGAAGCCAATTTTTCATTGTGCGTTTTTAGCTTTTCGTTTTTGAAAAATTCTTTCACCAACTCATTTTGACTAGCAGAGACAATGAATGTTGTTTCAGACAACCCTTGAGAAATAGTGTAGAAATTATCGTTCTCACGTCTCATCAAATGAATAAACTCGCTTTGCGCATTTTTCAAAGATTCTGAATTTTCATAGGTAAAATCGGAAAGATTACTTCTTACCAAGAAATCCCCTAATTCAGACATCATATTCGTTATCTTGAAATTTAGACGATGGTAAAGGCCTGGCGACATTCTTTTAATAGTCATTACGATTGCACCTTCCTTAATGGGCTTGCCCATTTTCTCCTCAATTTCAGGTTTTAATTTTCGCGCTAAAGCAGATATATTAATTAGATTATCAGTAATTGCTTCTCTTAAAAAAGGGCTGCGGTTGATTAAGTCTTCGGTAAGTTTGCCAATAGAGTCCATAAGTGCTTAAACGGGTGTTAAAAATTAACAGAAAATTAAATTTCTTGCAAATATAAACGATTTTAGTTTAAATTTCACAAATTTTGTTTAAAACTAGTGTCAGCTGTTCATCCTTAGTTAGACGGCTATTGTCTAAAACCCAGGCGTCTTCCGTTTTTATTAATGGACTTTCTTCCCTTGTGCTATCAATGTAATCTCTTTCTAGAAGATTAGTTTTTATTTCTTCAATATTTACATCAGGATCCGTAGCCTTTAGTTCTTCATATCTTCTTTTAGCTCTAACTTCTGGACTTGCCGTCAAAAATATCTTTAATTCGGCATTTGGAAAAACGACAGAACCGATATCACGACCATCCATAATGACACCACCCATTTTGGACATTTTTCGTTGCTCT
>JAHEMP010000052.1 GCA_024643585.1 Crocinitomicaceae bacterium
TTGCAATTTCAAACTGTCGATTTCTTCCTGTTGCAATTCAGATTCATCCATCAATTCTTGATCTGCTGCCTCCATTTTCTTGTTCCATTCTTTTTGCTCTCTCCATCTGTCTCCAAAATGATACGTCAACAAAAATTCTGAAGATCTTTTTGAATAATCGTTTACTACACCCGTCGAGAAGTTGTGAGCATAGCCTGCTGAAATACTTTTATACCGCACCCCTGCACTAATACCAAAAGCATACGTGCTGTGATAGGTAATGCCAAACCAACCTAAATTTGCTGCATCAACTACCAAATTGGCATCCCATTGGAAGGGCGCTCCTTTTACGCTTCGAACAACAGCCATCGGGTAAAATTTTATGTCTCTTGAATCATCAATCATAAAGTCATATTTTACCGAACCTCTATAATGTTGAACATTATTCAATGCCATGGTTTGACCAGAATTGGTGCTAATTGTAGGATTATTACCTAACAATTGTGGAATGGCAAAGCCAACCTGCAATTTATTCCATTCAAATCCAAGTCCAAAATCAGCATTAAACGCCGTTCTATTGGCTCTGGGTCCAAATAAAATTGGATCCAATTCATTGACAACTTGAGCTTTATCGAAATCGATGGTTTGGTTTTGAACACCAAGTGCTAATCCAAAATTCAATCGTGCGTCATCACTAATTTTCATTCTGTACGCGTAGTTTACCATTGCACTCGTACTGGATAAAATATCCGTTTGATCACGGTAGGCAATAATTCCTAAGCCCATTTTCCCTTGTGCTGTTTGTCCGTCAACTGACATATAACTCGTTTGAGGGCTACCTTGGACTCCGGTAAACATACTTCTATGGGACACCGCAGCTTTGGCGTATTCTGATTGTCCAGCAAAGGCCGGATTGAGCGTCATCATATTCTGATAATACTGTGTACTAAGAGCCAATTGTTGCGCCTGAGTATGACTTGCAGCGCCCAAAAACAAAAGGATTGAAAATATCTGTATCTTTTTCATGTTCATTTTCTTATTTCTCATTTCTAAGAATGGTTACTGCTCCTTTTAATAACTGATCCGTTGAAGAGAACTTCACGAGATAGTAATACGTAGCATCTGGTAATTTTTTACCCTCAAATGTTCCGTCCCAACTATTGTCGTATGCTGAGTTTTCATAAACCGTTTGACCTTCTCGGTTAATAACGGTGACGGAAGTATTTGGGAACAAACTCAAATTAGGTATTTCCCAAGTATCGTTGTATCCATCGCCATTTGGAGAGAATAAATTTGGTATAAACAATTCTATGTCCGTATCAATAATCACTTCAACTGGCATACTTGCTACACAACCATAAATATCCGAAACGGTAACGGTATACGTTGTTGTTTGTGACGGTGTTGCAACTGGATTGGAAATTATATCGTTGGACAACGTTTCAGAAGGGGTCCAAAGGAAACTTGTCAAATTTGTTCCTAGCGCAAATAAATCAACGCTTTGGCCTAAATTTATTGTTGTATCTGGCCCAGCCATGAAACTCTCAATTCCACCGGAAACCGTTATGTAACCTACAGCAAGTGAATTACCGCACGGTCCTGCAAATTGCAATGTATAATAATGCGAACCGACGACGACAGGCGTTCCCGTTATAACCAAAAGATTAGGCACCCCTGGAATGTACGTGCTCGAAACTCCCAAAGGCAGATCTAAAACCAATACCGGTCCACCAACAACATAAACAATTGAATCGATGCCGGAAGTAAGACAAACTAACTGATCGTTTGTATAGGGCTCCGAAATCAACAACAGTTGCGCTGTTTGAATCTCAATCGATCCTGTCAAGGTATCATTTGGACAAAAAGAACCTGAAACGACCATCGTATAGGTATAGGTTCCTGGCCCAATTGGTGTGCCCGTAATTAGCAAAGTATCATTGTAAAACGTATCGATTATACCAGGTGGTAAACCGGTCACTACTACTGTGTCTGCTCCGCTTGAAATCAAGTACATAATGGTATCAATAGAATTTCCATTATTGTCACATAACACTTGGTTGTCTGAGCCCGGTGCCGAAAGCAATTGTAATCCTAATGAGTCATCTACTGTCAACAAACCATATGCTGAATCGGCTGGACAAGCACCCCCAGTTGTGTAAATTGTATATGCATAAATTCCTGCTGAATTTGCCGTATCAGAAATAATCGCTGTATCTCCTTGAATGGTAACATTTACACCTATCGGCAAATTTATTCCTATCGCTCCTGTAGCACTTCCACTAAATTGGTACCAAATACTGTCTATGGACGAATTGATACAAACTTGTTGTGTGTCTGTGAACTGAGCAGATATAAATTGAATAACCGCAAATGTATCTATGGTTATTTCTCCTATCAAAGTTACGTTACCACAAGCGGAACCAGTAGTTGTGACAGAAAAAGGGAAAACACCTATTTGCGTTGATGAACCCGAAATGGTCAATACATTTCCGACTAGATTTCCGTTAATTCCAAAAGGAAGACCAGAAACCGTTGCCCCTGTTGCACTTCCTCCTGCTGTGTATTCGATGTCTATCATTGTAGAACCTGTACAAACCGCTTGAATATCTGTTCCAGGCAACGAAGTAAGATCCAACGTAGGTCCAGCCGTGATGGTAATAGCACCACTAGCTGTGGCCGAACCACATGATCCACCTTGAGTCGTAATCGTGTAAACAACAGTTCCTACTTGACTTGAGGCTCCTGAAATTATATACCCTCCAGGGAAAAATGTACCATTAATTCCAGGTGGTAAAGTATCTATTGTGGCTCCAGTAAAGCCAGCTCCTAAGGTATAGACTATGTCAACTATTGAATCGTTTACGCATACGGTTTGATTATCCGTACCAATGGGTGAAGCCAAAATAATGTATGGATCTACATTAATTATTCCTCCTGCCGTTGCGGGTGGGCATACACCTCCTGTTGCCGAAACAGTAAAAGGAAATGGCCCTGCGACTAAAGGTGTACCTGAAATCGTGATTATTCCTCCTGAAAAAACGCCTGTCATTCCTGGAGGCAAACCAGAAACGGAGGCAAAGGTTGCAGCGCCTCCAATGGTGTATTTAATAGTATCTGCAGGTGTATTCACACAAACCACTTGGTTCGTGTTTCCCGACAAAAATGTTATGGTTGGTGGCTCATCCACTGTAATTGTTCCGTTTACTGTGATTGGACCACAGTTGTTGACACCTGGTATTGTTTCAAAACTGTAATTAAAAGAGCCCACTGAGGAAGGGGTTCCTGTAATTGTAACGACACATCCTGAAGTGTCAGAAACTACTGCACTTGAGACCCCAGATGGCAGTGGACTTGTAAAAGTAATTCCCTGCGCCCCTAGAATTGTGTACTCAATGGTATCAATTTGGTCGCCCAAACAAACCGTTTGATTATCTGACCCTGCCACACTTAATGTTGCAGTCGCAGAGGCAAGAACAGTGATATAGGCCAGTTTAACCTCCGTGTCCGTATTGGAAGGTCCCGCTGCAGCCGTTAGAACCACAGTAAAAATCCCAGGGTTTGGATAGGTGATAACAGGCGCTACTAAAGTCGAACTCTGATTCGTTCCTCCGTCCAAAAAAGTCCAATTGTACGTTGCGGCTCCAGTTGAGTTATTAATAAACTGAACTTGACCCCCAACACAAATCGTTGTATTTGAAGCAGAAAAATTTGCTACTTGCGAGTAGCCTACAAATGCTAAGAAATGGGAAAAAATAAGTAAGCCTTTTATTTTCATTGTGCTCATTTTCATTGATTTTACGCGTAAAGTTAAGCGTTTGACTTAAAGATAGGATGAATTTTAGTTTTCAAAATCTAGCTTTTCACAAAGTACTTAGTGTTCGTAATACGTTTGTCTAAGGCATAAGGTTGCGAAACTTTTAGAATTTCTATAAAAAAGTAATCCTTTTTAGTTTTTCAATTTTGGTTATTAAGCAAAATGGATCACTTCCCAATACAAAACTTAGCGAATATGTTTGCCAACAAATCATCTTCTGATATTTGACCTGTTATTGTCCCCAAATGATACATGGCTTGGCGCAAGTCCAGAGCAACAAAATCACCTGTTACATTTGTTTCTAAAGCAAACTTTGCTTTTTCAAGATCCGTTCTTGTCTTTAAAAGGGCATTGTAGTGGCGCACGTTGGATACAATGGTTTCATTTGCCAAATCAAAGTCAGCAATAATAGTGTCGACCAATATTTTCTTTAATTCCTCTATTCCTGTTCCTTGTTTAGCGGAGATATAAACTTGCTTAAAATCGCTAATTTCAATTGTTTTTTGAGAAATATCGTATTTATTAATGACAATCACCACTTTCTTTTCTGGGTGCAAAGTCCTTATTTCTCTCGCCCAATCCAACACTTCGGCTGTATTATTTGGTATAGAATTATCTGCCATGCAAAGAACGATACTGGCTTGTACAATTTTTGCTTTGGATCTTTCAATCCCCATTGCCTCGATGGTTTCTGCATTATCGCGAATTCCAGCTGTATCTATCAAGCGAAACTCGATTCCATCAATTGTCAATTCTTCTTCAATTACATCTCGGGTAGTTCCAGCTATATCACTGACTATAGCTCTGTCTTCTCCAAGAAGTTGATTGAGCAATGTGCTTTTTCCAGTATTCGGGGCGCCAACTATTGCTACTGGGACTCCATTTTTTATTGCGTTTCCTAATTCGAAGGATTTTGCCAAACGATTGATATACAATAAAACATCACTTACCAACTGATTCAATTCTTTTCTGTCGGCAAACTCAACATCCTCTTCTGCGAAATCCAACTCCAGTTCGACTAACGAAGCAAAATGAATTAACTTTTCGCGCAAATCCTTTAGTTCATTTGAGAAACCCCCTTTCAATTGTTTAAGAGCAATGTTGTGCGCGTTTCTTGACTGAGAAGCTATTAAGTCAGCAACGGCTTCTGCTTGTGATAAATCCATCTTCCCGTTGGAGAAAGCTCGCATAGTAAATTCGCCTGGTTCGGCAAGTCGTGCTCCACAATCCAAAAGAGTTTCAAGAATTTTTTTCTGAATAAAGGGTGATGCGTGACATGAAATTTCGACACTTTCTTCACCCGTAAAACTCTTTCCATGATCAAAAACAGTGACCAAAACTTCATCAATCAATTCATTTTGAACAGATTTTATATTTCCAAAATGACAGGTATGCGAGTCTACATTTTTCAAAGATTTTGAAAAACATTGTTCAACTATACGTTTAGAATTTGGACCAGAAAGTCGGATAATTGCAATTGCACCCAAACCATTGGGTGTTGCTAATGCACAGATTGTATCATGGGAATTTACCATTTGGACACAAAGGTATAACAAGAAAGGGATGAAACCGAAATTTCACCCCTTTCAAACAAGAAAAATATACGTTTGTTAAAATTTGTATTGCATTCTTAACGTTAAGACATTATCTCTAATGTCTTTCGTGAAACCGGTCAAACCATTTGCACTCTCATTCGTAACCATATTGTAGTGGAACATAAACTTGACATTTTCATGAGCGTAATAATTGTAGCCTATACCTATCATAGTGTATTTTAGCTCAGCATCTGTCATTCCGTTTGTACCAGTTAAATCTTTTCCAGAAATTTTTGTATTCGGGTCATACCACTCAAATTTAAAAGCCAACTCATGTTTTGTTTGACCAATTCGTTGTATGAAATAAGCGTATCCAGCATTAAAATTTCTCACATATGTTACTGGTAATAAAGTCGAAGGGCTTCGAGATGAAGTGAGACTTCCTGATTGAGTTCCAGCTAGGTATTCTCCTCGAATTGAGGTTGTTCCCAAGGTAGATTTTATACTAATTTGAGCGTCAACTCCATAATATATTCTTGGTGCTTTATGTTTAGAATATGCCGGTCCACGTGTCGAGTCAGCAATTTGCCATGATTTTATACCCAAAGAATCACTTACAATGTTGTTGTAAATGGCATTATTCTGGTATAAAAAGCCACCGTTATAATGGGAAACCCCCAGTCCATAGTTTATTTTGTCATTTTTTGTTGAGCGATCATACCTCATTTTTCCTATAAAATCTTTAAAGCTGTCATAATCCGTTGTCCAAGCAAAAGAAGGTGTAGTTCCTGGAACAGCTATTCCCTGACCATTATAAAACCCACCATCTATCCGGAATCCATATAATTTTTTTCCTTTTACTGGGATAAACTGAATTTTAGCCCCCATATCCCTTTCATTTGGCATTAATGTTTGGTTAAAACGGGACCTTTCCGGCGTTTCTCGAACTGAGGAGGACTGTTCTATTTCAAAACCAAAAGGTCTATTCATTACACCTGCTGTTACTGAAAATGCAGGTGCTTTTGGTAGAATAAATCTCCCATAAATATCCGCTATATTTACACCTCTTTCTGTTGCATTCAATTGAAAAACATATTCTGAATATTTGTTCGTATATGTAAACTTTACACGTCCTCTACGAATCATAAATCGATTGTTTGAATTAGCTGGGAAATCTCCGCCATCAAAGTTCTTAGCCCCTTTCGTTTCAATATACTGATATTGAGCTTGAATCCAACCACCAACTTTTAGGTTTTTTAGCCACCCTAAATTTTTATTAATGTCCGAAACCACAATTTTTAATGAGTCTAATTCTTTCTGGGTTTCCACTTGAGCATCTGCATTTTGTAATCCTATTACACATACAAATAAAATAAATATTCTATTCTTCATAATTTAAATCGATAATGAATTTGCCGCAAATGTATTTCAAGAAATCTGTGTTTGTTTATTGTTAAGAGACTTTTAAAACAATGTTAATGTGCTTAACAATTTGTTCATTTTAGAAAAGAAAACCGGCAGAAAAACTAACCGTTGTTAACTAACCTTATTCGGCAAAAAAAACATTTTCTAAACCCCCTGATTTTAGTGGTTTCTTATTGGTCTTTAAAATCAGTTTTATTAATTTATTGTTAAGCTTTTGTGGCCTCGATTTTCATCTAAAAAAGCCTAATACATTTGCTAAAAAAACAATGGCATCAAATATTCTAAAATTCTTTCTTCCAAAAGACCGTATTTTTTACTCCCTCTTCGAAAAATCTGGAGCCAACCTAAACCTATTGGCCGACAAACTGGTTCAAGTTGTTGGTGAGGCCGATTTTCAAACCAGAGCAACCTTAATTAAGGAAATGGAAGTCCTTGAAACAGAAAATGATTCGTTAACCCATGAAATCTTTACTGAATTAGGACGCAATTTTATTACGCCATTCGATAGGGAGGATATTCATAGTTTGGCCACTGCCCTGGACGAAATAGCAGATTACACCTATGCCACGGCAAAAAAGATCAACTTTTACAAGGTTGAACCAACGAATGATATTGGTATGCAAAAATCAGCAGAAGTCATTAAAAAGGCTGTTATAGCTGTAAATGCTGCAGTTTCTGATTTGCGAAACTTAAAGAACACGCAAAAAATAATGGAGTCAATCATCATAATTAAAAACCTAGAGCACGCAGGGGATGATTTATTTGACATCAGCATTGAACGATTATTCGACTCTGAGGTAGACGCAAAGGAACTAATTAAAAAACGAGAAATTTATCAAGTTTTGGAAATTGTTACCGACCGGTGCGAGGACGCGGCAAATGTAATTGAGTCTATTGTAGTTAAATACGCCTAATTTTAAAACACCATGTTTTCGCTCCTAATCGTTGTAATTGTCATTGCCTTACTTTTTGATTTGGTAAATGGTTTTCATGATGCTGCAAATTCTATTGCAACAGTCGTATCTACAAAAGTACTTACTCCTTTTCAAGCTGTGGTTTGGGCAGCAAGTTTTAATGTCCTGGCGTTTTGGGTCTTTGATATGAGCGTTGGTAATACAGTAGCTAAAACAGTAGATAATAGTGCCATTGATCTGTGGGTAATTCTTGCCGGTTTGATTGCTGCCACATTTTGGAACTTGTTGACTTGGCGTTTAGGAATTCCTTCTTCGTCTAGCCATACTTTAATTGGCGGATTCGCCGGTGCGGCGATTGCACACGCTGGTTTTGGAGTTATAGCGTCAGAAGAAATTTTTAAGGTTATACTATTTATTTTTCTTGCTCCGCTTATTGGTGGGTTTATTGCTTTTTTAATAGCCCTTGTTACGATTAGTCGTTCGTTTGCAAAAAAAATGATTGTCATTTTGGTTTTGACCACCATTACTTATTTCATGATGGAATACATGATAATTTATATGGACATGAAACCAATCATGATGTATATTGTCATTGCAATGCTTGTGTTTTTCATTGCGGTTTATATTTGGTTTCAAATAAAATATGGTAAAAAACCATCTGCCGCAAAAGAATCAAACATGTACAAACGATTACAGCTTTTATCTTCCGCTGCATTTTCTCTTGGACATGGAGGAGCAGATTCTCAAAAAGTTATGGGTATCATCTGCGCCGCACTTATGGTTTATGCCAATATGGGCCGTCACGGTGAAATTAATGATCATGTGCCAAAATCATTGACTGTTACCGAATTGCTTCAAATAGAGTATAAAAATGACGACGGCAAAAAAGAAAAGTTCAAACCTGAGTACCCCAATGGCGATAAGTTATTTGTGTACTCTGACGGCAAAAAAGTATTTGACAACAAAACGGATGAGCTTATTTTTGATAATAAAACATTCAACACGAAGTATTCAAATGCCGCTGTATTTGCAGAGGTAATCGATGGGAAGGAGATAAAATCCAAGCATAAAATTGTTTCGAAAGTTCATTCCGACACAATGCCTTTTTGGATCTCATTTGGTTGTTATTTTATGATAGGAATAGGTACTTTAATGGGTGGTTGGAAAATCGTGAAAACAATGGGAACAAAAATCACGAAAGTTACACCACTTGAAGGAGTTTGTGCCGAAACAGCGGGTGCTTTGACTTTATTTACCGTAAGTCAAATGGGTATTCCTGTATCAACCACACATACCATTACTGGGTCTATCATCGGCGTTGGCGCCACAAAAAGACTAAGCGCTGTTCGTTGGGGAGTTACCATAAACTTACTTTGGGCGTGGGTTTTAACAATCCCGGTAAGTGCTGGACTTGCTGCTTTAATTTATTATGGAATATTGTTAGTTCGATAATTAAACATTTCAAGCAAACTCTTTTATCCTCGTTTAATTTTAAAGAAATCCAGCAAAAGTTGTCCGCACTCTTCGGCCATTATTCCATTCGTCACAACCGTTTTTGGATGATATAAACCTTCTTTTATTCTTCCGGCTCCTCTTTTTTCATCTCGCGCAGCATAAATAACCTTGTCTATTTGCGACCAATACAGCGCTCCTGCGCACATTACACAAGGCTCCAAGGTGACGTATAAAGTGCAATTCGTTAGATATTTCGCCCCTAAATATTCGGATGCCGCTGTTATCGCTTGTACCTCTGCATGGGCAGTAACATCGTGCAGTCGTTCTGTTAGATTATGGGCCCTAGCAATAATTTGATTGTTGGCAACAATAACTGCCCCAACAGGTATTTCATCCAGATCAAAGGCTTTTTTGGCTTCTAAAAAAGCTTGTTTCATGAAATATTCATCATTGTAAGGGCTAATCATAACGTACAAATTTTTTACAAATTTACTTTTTTCCTTGTTTCTTTGAAGTTTACTTATTTTTGAGAAAAAAACAGATGCTCCCAAAATTAATGCAAAAAGATACCGTCTATATCTGTTCTCCAGCCAAAGCAATAGACGAAAACAGCATATCATTTGCGGGCTCCCTTCTTGCACAAAATGGATACAAAGTTGAATTAAGTAAAAATGTGCTCGGTCAACATAATTATTTTTCTGGAACGGAGTCCGAACGATTGTCGGATCTTCAATATGGATTGGATCATCCCTCTGCTAAAGTAATTTTGTGTGCCCGTGGTGGCTACGGATGCATACAGCTGCTAGAAAAATTAGACTGGACCAAATTCAAAGAAAACCCAAAATGGATTGTAGGATTTAGCGATATTACCGTTTTGCATTTGGCTTTATCAAAAATGGGCATTCCTTCTTTGCACGGAACCATGCCGTTGAATTTTGAGAAAAACTCCGCTGAATCATTTTCTACTTTGTTTTCAGCACTTAAAAAGGAAAGCTATTCAATACATGCACCTTATTCCGAATATAATAAGCCAGGGAAGGTCCAGGCAAAAATAATTGGTGGGAATCTAGCGATTGTCCATGCCATGCTTCCTAATCTAGACAAGTCCTTTTTCGAAAATAATATTCTATTTCTTGAGGATGTCGGAGAACACCTTTATCAAGTAGACCGAATGTTCTTCGGTTTAAAATTTATTGGTGCTCTTGATTCTATATCCGGATTAGTAATCGGTGGCTTTACGAACATTTTAGATACGGAAACCCCATTTGGCAGTAACTTGCAAGAAATTATTTCCAAACATCTATTACATCGAGAAATCCCCATTGGGTTTAATTTCCCATCTGGTCATTTAAACGACAACCAAGCCATTGTTTTGGGTCAAACCTCCCTTTTGGAGGTGAGCGTTGGGGAAACGAAAATTACCCATTTCTAAGAGTCCCTTATATTGATTCAATCTAAATAAGAACCAAAACCAAAATAGATTGTTCAATCTATTAAATTTGCAACTCTAAAGACTTTTTAAATTAAAATATGAGCAAATCCGCAATATTGTCATCTTCAATAGCAAAGAAATATTGGATGGCGTTAACTGGTTTATTCCTTTGTTTATTCCTAGTTGGTCACTTACTTGGAAATTTACAATTGATTTTTAAAACAGGAGAAGAGGGTCAGCGAGCATTTAATGAATATGCTTATTTCATGACCCACAACCCTTTGATTAAAGTAATGTCTTATTTGACCTACTTCTCCATTCTTTTTCATGCGATTGACGGGATTCTGTTGACTTTTCAAAACAAAAAGGCACGACCTCAAAATTATGCCCATAACAAACCATCGGCTAATTCTGGTTTAGCCTCTCGTTCAATGGCCATATTAGGAACATTAGTTTTAGTTTTCATATCAACGCATATGGCTAATTTCTGGGGTAAAATGCATTTTAGCGAAATTCCTTTGCATCAAATTTACATAGATAGTCAAAGTGGAAGTGGCGAAAAAGACGCTCTTTACATAACACAAACTGGAAATTTTTTCCCCGTTTCTGCTTTTAAAGACTCGGAAGGTCAGATGGCACAAATGGAAATTAAAAACGAAACAGAGTTTTACAACAAACAAGTGAACATCAAAATGGGTGAAGGATACAAAGACCTTCACGGT
>JAHEMP010000294.1 GCA_024643585.1 Crocinitomicaceae bacterium
TCAGGCAACGTAAAAGACCATTTATAATTTCCATCTGCATTAGCGTGTAATTGTGGTATGAAGAAGGCTGTTTCATTAAAGTTTTCTCTGATGTTTTCCGTGACTTTTTCAGTCTCCAATTTCTTCTGGCGACTATCAAGCTCCCCTTCATCCGCAAATTCCATGATATCTTGCCTCATTTGAACGGGTAGTCTTGCTGTGTCGTATTTTAAAACTCCTGGTGCAAAATTGTATTCATCTGTAAGAGGAAAATACCCAGAACCACCAAAATAATTCTGATCCCAAAATGATTGTTGACCCATTACCACTGAAGAGTAGGTTCGACTCCAACTGGTAATTATTGATGTGGAGGGGAAAAGATTTGTTTTCCAATTGTGGTCTGCTAATTGATCCAGAGAAGCATCGTACATGCTTGTCAATACTTCGGCATTTTCGACACTTTTCCCTTCATTCGTAATTTCAATCTCCCACTTTTGTTCAGACCCAGGACGTAACGGTTCATGAATATGTTTGAGTTTCATGTTCAAAATTCTACTCGAATCTATAGGTGTCAATCGCGTCATTTGATCCGAAATCTTTCCGCTTTTCACAATTCCAGTAAATAATACCACTCCATTTTTCAATTCATCTTCCAAATCAATATAAATCGATTTTCGCTTTCTGATTTTCTTGTATTTAGCCGAAATTAAACCCTGTTCACCATACTCAGCCAACAACAAACGCGCTTTTTTGTGGGATGTTCCTACAATTAACTCAACCTCATCGCCAACTTTTGGATTCGAATTCATGGATTCTACCCAAAATTCTTCCTGATGCTGATTCTTAGGGTTTTCTGGATTCCAAACAATAAAATCATACGAAGACGAAACCGTATCCCCCAACTCATCAACAGTTGAAAAACTTATTTTATACTCACCTGCCGATTCGGTCAAAAAATCTTCCAAAACCAATTTAGCACCACTGATAAGACTTCCCTTTTGAATAGAACTGTATTTTTGCTTTTTATCACTCTGATAATAAGACCAATCAGGCAACCAATTTTTCAAATTTGTCTTTGTAAAATCTTGAAATTCGCTTTCTTCTCTTTCAAATCGATACCAATTTTTATTCTCTTTGGTCATAACTTCGAAGTGTATCACTTTCCCTTCTTGATTAACATTTTGGGAATTCTTGACGTTTACTTCGATGAGCCCCAATTGGTCTGATCTATACTTGGATTGAACATTGGCTGAAATAGAATAGGCACTTTTTCCAACATACATGGAATAATTAGTGGATTGCGTCTCTCCTGTCAAATCAAGTACTAAGGCGTCAAAAGAATAAAAAACGCCATTGGTCTCTTTTGGATTTTTTGGATTGAATTCAATCTTAAAAATTCCTTTATCGTCTGTTTTCACCAAAAATGTTGTGTCATATCGTCTATCCGAATCGATTACTACGCACCAACGAGGGAAATACCTGTACTCAGAAACATTGATTTCAACCTCGGCGTTCGTAATGGGATAACCCGCAAAAGCAGATACTTTTCCTTGTATTTCGACTGTTTCTCCAAGTGATATTTTCTTTTTCGGCGTTTCAAATGAAACTTGAAAAGTCGGTCGTTTGTATTCTTCAACCTGAATACTCTCTGCATACTTTCCATCTAAAAACACATTTAATGTTCCCAGAGGAAAGCCACTTTTAGGTAAAACAAAAGATCCGTTCGTAGAACCATAATCATTTGTGACTTGTTGATTTTGGTAGAGCACCTTTTCATTACCATCTTTGAATTCAATTAACACCGGCTGTCCAAATTCTGAAGCTGGAACCGCATTGCTTTGATTGTAGTGTATAGTTTTATAATAAATGGATTGTCCCGGTCGGTAAATTCTTCTATCTGTAAAAACTCGGCAATACCGCTTGTCGGATTGGCTGCGTGGATAGAAATAGATATTATCGCTCAAAGAGTCGTTATTGTGGTAAACGGAGATTTTCAGTCTTCTTTCGATAAGTAACTTCACGCTTCCATTTTTGTCCGTCGTATATTCCAAATTTTCGACAGCATTATTCCTAAAACCCAAAACTTTAACCTTCGCATTTTTTATTGGCTTTCCGGTCTGGACATTGTTAATGAAAATTCGCACACCGTCATCTTCACTGGACTTTCTCATCGTTAAATTTGAAAGGTTCAGCACTTGGTAGGCTACATTTTTAATATCTTCCCATTTTTCAGCTTTCAGAGCATTTTCCCAGTCTTGAACGGAGGAAGCCACGGCAACCAAATATTGTCCTGGTTCGGATAATTCATTTACTATAAAATCCTTGCTGTGAAAATGATGTTTTCCATCTTCAGGTAAACTCAGTTCTTTTTTTCCAATTTGTTTGAGTGTTAACCCTGCAAAGGGATTTTCGGAATACTCATTCGTAAATGTTCTTTTGGTTACTTTAAAGATTAGTAATTGAGCTTTTGAAACGTTCCTATATTTTACGTTCATGAAGTTAAACTCAGAAGGGCGTATTTCATTTTCAAAACTTATATCCAAGTTTTGAGAAACAATTTGTTTTCTTAACTCTTTTAGATCAACGTCGAAATCTGAAATTGGATAGGTAGTTAAAGCCTGATCAATTATCTGCCGCGCAATGACAAATCCGTTCATTGAAGTATCTTTTGACTTCCAGTCCCAATTGCTGCCGATAGCGGCATAAATCTCAGCTCGTCGAAAAGCAAAGCGATTGGAAGCCGGAAACCCTGCTAATTCCTGTTGGAACTTATAATAAACAGCCAACAAATTTTCGTCTGTCCGTGAATCTGAATTACAACTAGTTAATCGCCGTTCCAACCAATATGCATAGGTATCCCAACGTTCATTTTCTTTGTGTAATTGCTCTAAATTGGCATAAACTCTTTTTACAGGAGACAAATCTTTTTGAGAAAACTCAAGCGTATTTTCCCAATCGCAGGTGTCGGTATATTCACTTTGGCCATAAACGCTAATATATTTGTTTGCCAAAATATCGTATAGTGTGGGTTTATGC
>JAHEMP010000295.1 GCA_024643585.1 Crocinitomicaceae bacterium
AAATACTTTGTATGGTATTCATAATTTGTACAAAGTTCCAGTTGAAGATATTGTTGCTGCCAATCCAGAAACGGCCAATGGGCTAAAAGAAGGACAAAGAATTCTAATTCCAATAAAAGGAGTTGAAAGTTTACCGGAAAATCTTGTAGTTCACAAAGTTGAACCAAAGGAAACCTTATACGGGATTTCTAAAAAGTACGATGTAAGTATTGAAAGACTGGTCGAATTGAATCCTGGAATAGAATTAGGCTTGAACGAAGGTCAAGAAATTAGAATTCCTGTAAAAATGCCAGTCGGAAAAGGAGAACCATTAAAAGTTCAGCAAAAGGAGTTTAAGGTTTCCTTTACAGATTCGATTATTCAACACACCGTTATTAGAGGGGAAACACTTTATAGTATTTCGAAACGATTCATGGTTCCAGAAGCTGAAATCAGAAAAATAAATACTTTAAAGAACGATAAAATTCGCCCCGGGGATGTATTGAATATTCCAATTAAAAAAGAACAAATCGAAAAGGTAGAAATTCGTAAAATAGGCGAGGTAAGTCCAAACAAGAGTAAGCCACCAATTATTGACTCTTTGCTGCTTTTTAAGAAAAAAGACCAATACAATATCGCGATTTTAATGCCCATGTTCTTAGATAAACCTGAAGGGTACAATCCGAAAATTTCAGATATGGCGGCAGAGTTTTACATGGGCGCTAAGGCAGCTTTAGACTCACTTCAACATCTAGGCATGAACGCGAAAGTCTTTATTCATGATTCTCAAAATGACTCAGCGACAGTCAAAGAACTATTGAAAAGACCTGAGTTTGCTAAAATGGATTTAATTATTGGTCCTTTTTATGGAACAAACTCAGAATACGTGGCAGATTGGTGCCGCTTAAATGGAGTGAGGATGGTTTGTCCTTTTGCGACAAATTATGAAATCCTGAGAGACAATCCTTTTATTTATGAAGCAGTTACCTCTGACGTCACTTTGAATGAAGGTTTAGCAAAATATTTATTAAAAAACTTTAAGGATGATCAAACAATCTTGATTAAACCCAAATCAGCAGCCGACCTAAATAGTTACGAGGCGTTCAGGTCTGCCTACATGCAAGGTTCTGAAAAATCAAATGGACCTAAATTGATAGAATCGAATCTAGAAGATTTCGCAACTTTTATCAGATCAGGTGTGAATACTCATCTTGTTTTCTTATCGAACGACAAGGTTGAATCTATGGAGTTCGTAAATAATTTAAATAAATCGGCTTACAAGGCTGGGAATGGCATTTTAACTTTATTCGGAACAAAGGATTGGGTAAACTTCACAAACATTACCTCTGACTATAAGAACAAATACAATTTCCAATTCGCAACATCTTTTGATTTAAATTATGAATCGGAGAGAACAAAAGCTTTTCATAAAAAATACAGGCTTATGTACTCTGCAGATTTATCAAAAATGGGAATCCAAGGATTTGATGTAACTATGTTTTATTGTCAAACCTTATTAATGCAACGTCCGCCGTCCACTGGATTAATGAATAAAATTAGAATGGAGCAAAAAGGACAGGGTAATGGTTATGAAAACACACAGTGCTTTATTGTTAAACAAGTGGATTACGATCTAATTAAAGTAGCAGAAGTGCATGAATAAAAATTTCATCAGCGATAAATTCCAAGCGTTGCAATTGAAAATTGCGCAGGAATTAGAGATTATTGATGGTGATACAAAATTCAAATCAGACAATTGGATTAGAAAAGAAGGCGGCGGCGGAATTACGAAAACCACCGTCAACGGGAAAATTCTTGAAAAAGGAGGCGTAGCTTTTTCAAGTGTATACGGACCTGTAAGCGACGTAATGAAAAAGCAATTAAACTTGAATAGCGAAGAGTTTTTTGCTACAGGCGTTTCGATTGTTTTGCATCCAAAGCACCCATTTGTTCCCATTATCCACATGAATGTGCGTTATTTTGAATTGAACGATGGAACATATTGGTTTGGAGGAGGCATTGATCTAACACCCCATTATATAGACGATAGTTTGGCAAGTAAATTTCACGGTAAACTAAAAGCAATATGCGACAAATATTCCCCTGATTTTTACACCCTTTTTAAATCGCAAGCCGATGATTATTTTTTTATCCCACATAGAAATGAAACAAGAGGAATAGGTGGGATTTTTTACGATCACATTGACGAAACTTGCGGTATTTCGAAAGAGAATATCTTCAAGTTTTGTCAGGAGCTAGGTGAAAGTTTTCCGTCAATATACGCCGAGCAAATTGAAGCTGGAGTTGCGAAAGAGTATGATGAAGCTCATATTGCATGGAGAAACCATCGCCGAGGACGTTATGTCGAATTTAACCTTGTTAATGATAGAGGGACTAAATTTGGACTTTATTCTGGCGGAAGAACAGAGTCAATTTTAATGAGTTTGCCCCCATATGCAGAATGGACATACAGTCATGAAATCAATAAGGACTCGTTGGAAGAATTAACGCTACAAAAACTAAAAAAAGGTATTTCTTGGGTTCAGTAAAACAAGGAAACTAAAGCATAAATAGAATTTTACTACTAAGGTTAGGTGTTTTTTAATTTAAACGTAACATATGAAAACTATATTTTCCATCATTTTAATTCTTGGTTTGGGTCAATTATATGCACAAAGCATTTCGACTGTTCAGGATAAATTGGATGAAGCTTTCCAACGGGAATATTTAGAACATTTAAAAAGCGAAAATCCAGGGTTGCTAGATTTTTACAGCAAATATGCTCAAAGCGGCTATGCTTTAGTCAAATATGATTACCGATTTAAAAACGCAAAAACACTTGATAAAATACCTTTAAGAGAAAAGGGTAAATCAATTGATATTAAGGAATTTATAGCCTATTCAAGTTCAGAATCAAACAACCCTTTGCTATACGCATTCCTACCTAATCAAAACGATCAATACTTCAAATTAGGTGATACTGACTATTTCCTATTGATTCCTGCACAACACTATTTTATTTCCAA
>JAHEMP010000296.1 GCA_024643585.1 Crocinitomicaceae bacterium
AAAATTGTTTCAAGTGGATTACACCAACAAGGAAGTTTTGCTTTATGGAATTGACAGAAGAAATGAACGCTTTGGTATTTTTAACCTTCACAATAAATAAAGTTCACCCTTTAAAGATTGAACAATTCGAGTTTTTTCTTTAATAAAATTTGCTAAATCAATTTTCTTCGTCTACTTTAGTAGTTCAAACCAAAAAAAGAAAACGTCTATCGATACATTTTTACACTTGAATTAATAAGTTTTTATCAATATTAAAAAAGTGTATACTATGTCTTTGAAAGAACAAGATGATAGCGTTTTAGTATCCCTGTACGTTAACGGAAATGAAAAAGCATTCGAAACGCTAATGCTGCGACATAAAGATCGTATTTATCGTTCTGTTTACGTAAAAATTAAGAATCCAGCTTTAGCGGAGGATATATTTCAGGAAGTCTTCATAAAAATTATCAATACCATGAAAATGGGCAATTACAAAGAAGAAGGTAAATTTCTTCCTTGGGCTTTGCGTATTGCTCAAAATATGGTGATTGATCACTTCAGACGTAACAAAAAAGTGAAGCTAATTTCCGAAAGCTCTTCTTCTAGCGATGATTATAATATTTTTCACACCTTAAAGTTACAAGATGCCAATATAGAAGAGTCTATAACGAAGGAAGAAATGGAACAGCAAATTGTCGGTTTAATTGATTATTTGCCAGATGCCCAAAAAGATATTTTAATTATGAGATTGTTTCAAGAAATGTCTTTTAAGGACATTGCTGAAGCAAAGGACATCAGTATTAATACAGCTTTGGGAAGAATGCGGTACGCGTTAATTAATCTCCGAAAGATAATGGATGAGCGCAATATTGTTTTGGACGTTGCTTAATTTCTGATTATTAAAACAAGGATTTTTTTCGCAGTGGCTTCAAATTACTTTGAGAAGTAATCCTCTCTCAATTAGTCTTTTGGGTTTCTTTAAATGAAATGCATTATATAAGATGTGGAGTTGATAAAATTGTTTAATTCAATTCTTCTCCTTTTCTCGAATAACACAAAAATGGCACTAATAGAATCAAATTACTTCCAAATTGGCGAAAAAGCCCCCGATTTTACTCTATTTGATACGGTTTCAGGAAAAAATCTTTCGCTTGGGAATATAAAAGGTGAAAAAGGAACGGCCATTTTCTTCATTTGTAATCATTGTCCTTTTGTCGTTCATATTAATCATGAATTGGTCAATTTAGCTATTGAATATCAAGCAAAAGGCATACAATTTATTGCAATAAGTAGTAATTCCGTAGAATCACATCCTCAAGATGGACCCGATCAGATGAAATTGGTCGCAGAAAAACTTAATTATACCTTTCCATATTTATACGATGAAACGCAAGAGGTTGCCAAAGCCTACGATGCGACCTGTACACCAGACATTTATCTGTTTGACAAAGATTTATTCGCCGTTTATCATGGACAATTGTGTGACTCTCGACCATCCAACGAAATTCCTGTAACGGGTAAAGATTTTCGAATGGCTTTGGATGGACTCCTGGCTGAAAATGAACCATTAAGACTTCAAAAGCCGAGTATAGGTTGTAGTATCAAGTGGAAATAATCACTTCTTCATAAGAAATTCTATTGTTAAAAAGACACAATTTTTGTCATAATGTAAAAAATACTTTACTTAATGTATGATTATTATTACATTTGAGTAATTATTAAATGCAAAGCGTTATGAAAATCAAGTATCTTTTTCCCCATCGATTTAATAAAATTGGATGGATTGTTTTGATCATAGGTCTTATTATGGGTATTTATTCACTTGTCAACGGATTCTCTGAAACCGATGGGATTTATAAATACTTTAAAATCAATTTTTTTGTTTTTTGGTTCGATTTTCCTTTTCAAGAATCAAAGTTTTTTCAATTTTCCAGGGTTAATATTTACAATGCAGTAGTAGGAACTTTACTCATCGTTGGTTCCCTAATGGTTGCTTTTTCCAAACAAAAAGAGGAAGACGAGTTCATTGCCAAAATCCGCTTGGAATCGCTAGTTTGGGCAACCTATGTGAATTATATTGTACTATTGATTGCTTTCATTTTCGTGTATGGAGCTCCATTTTTTAATGTAATGTTGTTCAACATGTTCACCATTCTATTTTTCTTCATCATCCGTTTCAATTGGGAGTTGATTAAAATGAAAAAAGCCGGTAATTATGAAGAATAGTATCAAAGTAGAGAGGGCCAAAAAGAACTGGACACAAGCGGATTTAGCTGAAAAAGCAAAGGTTAGTAGGCAAACCATAAATGCCATGGAATTGGGAAAGTATTCTCCTTCAACTGTTTTGGCCCTAAAATTGGCAGAGCTCTTTGACACAACTGTCAATGAAATTTTCACTTTGGAGAAAAGTGATAGAGAATGATTCTGCTTGTTTTCAGAATTGGAATATAGAATTTAGTTATATCCAATAGGATTTATCGATATGACCAATACATATCAAATGTGTACTTTTGCCGAAAATTAATCACATAAATAAATAAAAAAATGAGTTTTGTAGGTAAAAAATTTCCGTCAATTTCAGTAAATGCAATGGACGAAATGGGGGACACTTTCCAATTGGATATTTTCAAGAAAGCTACTGATAGTAACAAGAAAGTATTATTGTTTTGGTACCCAAAAGATTTCACATTCGTTTGTCCAACTGAGATACATGCTTTTCAAGAAATGGTTTCTGAATTCGAAAAAAGAAATACTATGGTTATTGGTGCGTCTTGCGATACGGCTGAGGTGCATTTTGCATGGTTGAACACTGCAAAAGAAAACGGTGGAATTGAAGGAGTTCGTTTTCCTTTGTTGGCGGATTCAACAAGAGTATTAGCACAGGAATTGGACATTTTGGATTTCGACATGTTTGACGAATCTTCTGAAGGAGACAATGTTACTTACCGTGCTACGTATCTAATTGATGAGGCGGGAAAAGTATTTCATGAGTCTATCAATTATATGCCAGTTGGAAGAAATGT
>JAHEMP010000297.1 GCA_024643585.1 Crocinitomicaceae bacterium
CGAAACGACACACTTCCTTTGTTTCTGTATACGTTTATCCGCTTGTTGATGATACAATTGAAATTCATGTTAACCCTGCAGATATCACATGGGAAACTTATCGTTCAGGCGGTGCTGGAGGGCAAAACGTAAACAAAGTAGAAACGGCAGTTCGCTTGCGGCATGCACCTTCTGGTATTATAATAGAAAATTCCGAGTCCAGATCACAGTTGGGAAACAAAGAAAAAGCAATGCAATTGTTGAAATCGCAACTTTATGAATTGGAATACCGCGAGAGAATGGAAAAAAGAAACGAAATTGAAGCGGGTAAGAAGAAAATAGAGTGGGGTTCACAAATCCGCAATTATGTAATGCATCCTTATAAATTAGTAAAGGACGTTCGCACTGGGCATGAAACTGGTAATGTCGACGCGGTCATGGATGGCGAGATAGGTGAATTTTTGAAGAGTTACTTAATGACCTACGGAAACTAATGAGCGATAAAGTTGAAATATGGCACAATAGCCGCTGTTCTAAAAGCAGAGATGCTTTTCAATGGTTGGCGGAAAAAAAAATTGAAAACGAGTGGGTAGATTATATGAAAACTCCAATCACTCAAGAACGTTTAAAAGGGGTTCTGAATAAATTAGCAATTCCTGCAATTGATTTAATTCGTAAAAAGGAAAAGATATTTATTGAAAACTGGAAAGGTCAAGAAAAAACCGAAGAGGATTGGATAAAAATTATGATTGCGAATCCTCAACTTATTGAAAGGCCTATTGTTATTAAAGGAAAAAATGCTGTAATTGCGAGACCTTTGAATTTAATCGAACAATTATTTACTGAGAATGAGAACTAAATACATAGACTTAATTGATCAAACATTTGATTTTCCGCAAGATGAATTCAACTTGCACGACAATCGTTTGGTTTTCCATGGAATAGACTTAATGCGACTCATAGAGGAGCATGGCACGCCATTGAAATTCAATTATTTACCTCAAATTTCTAATAATATTCAAAGGGCTAAAGGATGGTTTAGGGAAGCAATTAATAATTTGGGATACAACGGTAAGTACAATTATGCTTATTGTACAAAAAGTTCTCATTTTTCGTATGTCCTAGACGAAGTTATGAAGAACGACGTTCACATTGAAACTTCCTCGGCTTTTGATATAGACATTGTGGAGCAACTCTTTGCAAAAGGAAAATTAGAAGCGGGTAAAACCGTAATTTGCAATGGCTACAAACCACAAAAATACATTGAAAATGTTGCAAGATTGATCAACGCGGGACAGTTAAATGTTATACCCGTTGTCGACAATACCAAAGAGTTACAAGATTTACTCGATGCAACAGACCCAAGTATAACTATTAATGTTGGTATTCGAATTGCATCGGAAGAGGATCCGAAATTTGAGTTTTATACCTCTAGATTGGGTATTCGTTACCGTGAAATTGTCCCGTTTTACAATTCAATATTAAAAGACAATCCTCGTGTTAAGGTGAAAATGTTGCACTTTTTTATCAATACAGGAATAAGTGACAATGCATATTACTGGAATGAATTAACGAAATGTTTACGCGTTTATAGTGATTTGAAGAAAATTTGCGAAAGCTTAGATACCTTGAATATTGGTGGTGGCTTCCCAATTAAAAAATCATTGGCTTTTGATTACGATTATGCCTACATGGTCCGAGAAGTTCTTATGCAGGTTAAAAAAATGTGTTCTGAAAGTCAGATTCCAGACCCAAATATTTTTACTGAATTTGGCTCGTTTACGGTCGGTGAAAGTGGTGGTGCCATTTTTAAGGTTATTCATCAAAAGCAACAAAACGATAGGGAAAAATGGAACATGATAGATTCTTCTTTCATGACGAATTTACCTGATACATGGGCAATTAATCAACGGTTTATTTTACTGCCGATTAACAAATGGGACGAGAACTATGAACGCGTTCTTCTTGGGGGCTTAACTTGTGATAGTGACGACTATTACAACTCCGAACAACATTCAAATGCCATTTATTTGCCAAAGTTTGCTAAGGATTCTCCACTGTACATTGGGTTTTTCAATACAGGGGCTTATCAAGAGACAATTGGTGGATTTGGAGGGTTAAAACATTGTTTGATTCCAGAACCAAAGCACATTATAATTAAACGGGACGAGGAGGGTAAAATCACGACAGAAGTTTTTTCCGAAGAACAAACAGCTGAAGATTATCTAAAAATACTGGGATATAAATAAAAAAAAAGAGTTTCAAGATTTTTAGTCCAACTAAAAACCCTATTTTTGCGCTCCGAAATAATACAGCCAAGCTACACTAATTTGTTTCCATGACAGTTAAAAAAATATATACAAAAGGAAAATCAATTTTTTCTGAACGCGTTGAAAAATGGTGCGAAGAAAAAGGGTTCGAATTTGTTTTATTGGAAAAGGAAGATAAATCTTTTGATGAAATCGATTCGTTGGTAATATTTCACGAAGACCACAATTTGTACGATTCAAATTTGGACATAAGAGACAATTTTGAAAAAAAATTGAAACCAATTCACAAAATTGACATCAACGGAACAAAGCAAGTGATCACATCTCATTACATTTTATGGTTGGAGAGAAACGCTTGTAAAAATTTGCTTTTTATTGGTAATGACCAACTTTTAGACAATCCAAATACGGAATTGCTATTGGATAAAATGGCTTAATTTCGCCTTCTATTTTTCTCGTTTATCATTAAACTGAACTTGTTCGTTTATATTTTGTTTTATTTTTAAAAAATGAAAGCAAATTCCCTATGAAAAAAGCGATAGTAGTGGGCAGTGGAGTCGCAGGTATTGCCTCAGCCATTCGACTGTCAGTTGAAGGGTATTCCGTTAAAGTATTCGAGAGAAATAGTTATCCTGGAGGAAAATTAACTAGCCTAGAATTGGGGCAATACAGATTTGACGCTGGTCCTTCTCTTTTTACGATGCCACAATATGTAGAGGAACTTTTCTCATTGGCGGGTAAAATAACGAG
>JAHEMP010000053.1 GCA_024643585.1 Crocinitomicaceae bacterium
TCAGTGATTTGGAAATATTCTATCCTACTTCAAAAATTCGCGCTGGTACATATGGACGAGGCACATGGGAAAGCGATCTAGCTGTTGTTAGTTCATTCGCACCAACTGCGGACTTCACCGCTCCTCAAACAGTATGTATAGGAAACACAGTGGCATTCACAGATGCTTCCTCTTTCACGCCAACAACGTGGTCGTGGTCATTTCCAGGGGGAACGCCTTCTACTTCAACTTTACAAAATCCAGTTATAACGTACTCAACTGCCGGCACATATAACGTAACACTTACGGTAACGAATCCCAATGGGAATGATACGGAAGTGAAAACAGGTTACATTACAGTGGTATCAGGGACTGGGTCTGCATTGCCTTTAAACGAAGGTTTTGTTAGCACAACCTACCCGCCTACAGGATGGTCAATCTTAAATACAAATAGTTCAACGACATGGGTGAGAAATTCCACTACAGGCGTCACTCCGACTGCGGGGAATTCAATGATGTTTGATAACTATAATCTAAACGATTCCGACGACGATGAAATGCGCGTTAAATCCTTAAACCTTGCAAGTTTAGCTTCAGCGCAATTGACATTTGATGTTGCATACGTGCCTTATGATGGCATATATTACGATGGTTTAGAGATTTGGGTTTCTAGTGATTGTGGAGGTTCATTTACAAATCTCTATTCAAAATTAGGAGCTGTATTGGCTACAGCCCCTGCAAATACCGCAATGTTCACTCCAACCGCCTCACAATGGAGAAAAGATACGGTTGATTTAGCCTCCTTCATTGGGCAATCGAATGTTGTGATTGCCTTTAGGAACATCGCAGGGTATGGAAATCGATTGTTTGTTGATAATATAAATGTTACCGGAACAGTAATAACACTGCCTCCGACAGCAAGTTTCTCTGGTGCTCCAACAACTGTTTGTTCTGGACAATCTGTTACCTATAACAACACTTCCACTGGATCTCCTACATCGTATTCATGGTCATTTCCAGGAGGAACACCCTCAACCTCGACATCAGCAAATCCTACTGTTACCTATTCCACTGCCGGAATATATAACGTCTCATTAACAGCAACAAATTCAAGTGGTTCCAACACATCAACTTTGAATAATTATATAACTGTTAACCCGACCCCTGTAACGCCAACCATTTCGGCTAGCGGTCCTTTAAGCTTTTGCGCTGGTGGCAACGTTGTGTTAACTTCTTCGTCTGCGACAGGAAACATTTGGTCAAATGGAGCTACGACACAAGCTATAACAGTTTCGGCAAGTGGATCCTTTACTGTGGTCAAATCTGCATTGGGTTGTGCCTCCAGTTCATCGCTAGCGACGGCGGTAACTGTAAATCCTATACCATCCACTCCAACAATTTCGGCTAATGGTCCGCTAAATTTCTGCGCTGGAGGAAATGTTATTTTAACTTCCTCTGCATCATCCGGTAATTTGTGGTCAACAGGAGCAACCACGCAATCTATAACCGTATCGAATTCTGGAACTTATACGGTGAATGAAACCGCAGCAAGTTGCACATCTGCCAATTCAGCTGGAACCCTTGTAACAGTGAACCCAATCCCACCTACCCCGAGCATTACTGCCAATGGGCCTTTAAGCTTTTGTGCTGGTGGCAATGTTATTTTAACATCATCATCGACAACCGGTAACCTTTGGTCTAACGGTGCAACTTCGCAATCCATAACTGTTTCCACAAGCGGATCCTATTCCGTTGCAAAATCAGAATTGGGTTGCTCCTCGGGTCTCTCAAATCCAACAGTTGTAACCGTAAATCCAATTCCATCCATACCGACTATTTCGAATAATGGATCATTGAGTTTTTGTGCAGGAGGAAATGTGATATTAACATCTTCCTCGACAACGGGTAATTTATGGTCAACCGGAGCAACTACACAAGCTATAACCGTTTCAAATTCTGGCACCTACACTGTGAATGCAACTGCTGCCGGTTGTACATCAGGGAACTCAACGGGAACAGTTGTTACAGTGAACCCGATTCCACCTACTCCGAGCATTACTACCAATGGACCTTTAAGCTTTTGTGCTGGTGGCAATGTCATTTTAACTTCGTCATCCACAACTGGGAACGTATGGTCTAATGGTTCTAACACACAATCCATAACTGTTTCTGCAAGCGGATCCTACACCGTAGCAAAATCAGAATTGGGTTGCACTTCAAGTTCCTCAACACCAATTGTTGTAACCGTAAATCCTATTCCTCCAACCCCAACTATCATTGCTAATGGCCCAATAAGCTTTTGCGACGGAGGGAGCGTTACATTGACCTCATCTTCCAATTCAGGAAATCTATGGTCGAACGGAGCTACAACACCATCAATATCTGTTTCAACTTCAGGGACGTATACCTTATCCGTCACATCTTTGGGTTGTACCTCATCAAGTTCTTTGGGCTCAACAATTACAGTTAACCCAATACCAACCATTTCAATTGGTACAGTTACAAGTCCAACATCGTGTGGCACATCAACTGGGATAATACAAGTAAATGGTACTGGTACCGGAACAATTAGTTGGACTGGAACAGGCAATGGAAATCTTACTGGCACGCTACCACTGTCAATCACAGGACTTTCGGCGGGATCCTATTCATTAAGTATGACCAGTTCAGCTGGTTGTTCTTCCAATGCACTTGCTCAGACAATGAATGACCCTACTCCACCGCCGACGCCAGTAATAAATGCCAATGGTTCGTTAACCTTTTGCGACGGAGATTCTGTTGTTTTGAGTACAACAAACTCAATTGGCAACACTTGGTCTACAGGTGCGACGTCTCAAACCATTGTTGTGAGCAATCCCGGAAATTACACAGTCACTTTTACCGATGTAAATGGCTGTTCAGCCAGTTCAAATGTCACGAGTGTAACGGTTAATCCCTTGCCAAATGTTTCATTTGCTCAACTCGGCACAATCTGTGAATATAACCCAGCGTTCGTTTTAACCCAAGGGTTACCGAGTGGAGGTGTATACAGTGGCAACGGTGTCAACAATGGTCTATTTAACCCTAGTCTAGCAGGAGTCGGCACCAGTACACTTGTTTACAGTTTTGAAGACAACAATGGATGTTCAAATTCAGCGACGAGCACAATCATCGTAGACGGCTGTCTTGAAATTTCTGAAATCGTGAATTTTGATTTAAAAATATTTCCAAATCCGTCCAATGGGAATTTGACGATAGATGCGGGAAACACATCCATTTCAGATTTGAAAATTTATGATTATGCCGGAAGATTGGTTGAAAAACAATCTGATTTATCGACGACAAAAATGACCGTTGACTTATCAAAAATGGCGAATGGAATTTATACCTTTACAGTAAGTTCTGATTCTGGAATTCGTCATATTCCGGTCATGATACAGCACTAAAAAATTGCTATTAAAAAAGCTCGGCCAGTTTGGTCGAGCTTTTTTTATTTATTTTTTTCTATAGAAGTTTTCTGGGTAATATATTATCAATCCTCGCTTTTAAAATCTTCCTTTAAATTACCATTTTCGTCGTAACGATCTTTTTTAGACCCTTCGTAAATAGTGAATTTTCGGAAGCTGCATTCCAAATCACCATTGTAAAGTTTTAGTCTACGTTCAGGACGTAAACCCACATTTTTAAGACCTTCTTCACTTGCAGAGATTATCCAACAGGTAAAGCCGGTCAATTCTTGTTTCATCCAATCCCCAAGCGCTGTGTACATTTCAGGAATGTCTGACCCCATTCTCTCGCCATACGGTGGATTTGAAATCATCATTCCTCCATTTTCAAATGGTTTTTTCACATCTGCAAAATCATTGGTAGTGATTTCAACAAAACGACCAATTGGCAATCCTCTTAGGTTTCTTTTCGCTTTTAACATCATATCCGAATTCAAGTCACTTCCCGCTATTTTACATGGAAGACCGGTGCAACGTTTGTTTGCTTTTTCATAAATATCTTCCCAAATTTCAGGTTGAAAATTTTTGAAATTTTTAAACGCATAATGATGTCTCTCTAAATTCGAAGGGATATTTGCGGCAAGCAATGCAGCCTCTATTAACAAAGTGCCTGAGCCACAAAACGGATCATACAAATCTGTTTTTTTATCCCAACCAGAAAGTCTAATCAACCCTGCAGCCACGACCTCATTCAAAGGAGCTTCACCAACGGCTTCACGATATCCTCTTTGAAACAAAGGAACTCCTGATGTATTCAATGAAACTATACATTCAGATTCTTGTATATACAAATCAAAAAGAACTTGAGGAACCTTAACGTTAACGTCTGGTCTGTCCATTCCTTTCTCTCGAAATTTATCGACGATGGCATCTTTGAGCAAAAAATGTGGGTATTGCGAATGGCGAAACAATTTTGAAAAAACAGCACCTTTTACGGCGAAGGTTTTGTCATTCGAGAAATATTGAGTCCAATCAATTTTAAAGGCTTTGTTGTAAAGATCTTCTTCATTTTTTATTCTGAATTTTGCAATTTGAACCAAAACAGATACAGCACATCTTACGTGCAAATTCAGATAATAAATATCTTTCCACTCTCCTTTTAATTGCACCGCTCTGTTCAAAATTGTAATCTCAGAATAACCCAATTCTTCCAATTCCTCTTTCAAGACTTCTTCTAAGCCAAAAAAGGTTTTTAGGGTAATAATCAATTCCTCGCTGTCGTAAATTTTATCCATTTTCGTCATTTTCTCGTCCTCCAAATCACTTTGAATGTTCGCAAATACTATTAAATTTGTACAAAAGAACGCATTTGAAGTCATTTCTTTATAATTTTCTTCTACTATTCCTTTCTTTATTCGCTACTAACCATGCGATGGCACAGCAAAAAGTTGGTTTAGTATTGAGTGGCGGCGGGGCAACCGGCTTTGCTCACATAGGCGTTTTGATGGCATTGGAAGAAAAAGGAATTCCAATTGATTATATTACAGGAACATCTGCCGGTGCATTGATCGGTGCATTTTACGCGGCAGGCTATTCACCAAAAGAAATCAAAGAATTTTGCGAGTCGCCTGACTTTCTAAAAATGGCAATGGGTGAATTAAAACCCGACCAGCAATTTTACACGAAAGAGGATGACCCAACGAGTAGCATGTTTTCTTTTTATTTTTCACTGGATAGCTTAATTGAAAAATCTTTACCCACAAATATCAATAGCTCTACCTTTTTAGACTTTGAATTAATGAAATTGCTCGGGACTGTCGGAGCCGCAAAAGGCAATGATTTTGACCAGTTATTTGTTCCTTTTAGATGTGTAGCGTCTGATATTGTATCCAAAGAAAATGTAACTTTTAGTTCGGGTCCTTTAAATGAAGCTGTTCGGGCGTCGATGACCTACCCTATATACATTCAACCTTTGCGCGTAAATGGGCGCTTACTTTTTGATGGAGGATTGTACAACAACTTTCCTGCAGACATTTTGTACCGAGAATTTAGTCCTGATTTTATCATTGGCAGCAATGTTTCTTACAACGCACAAGCACCAACCGAATATGATTTAAAATCTCAAATCGAAAATATGTTGGTTCGCTACACCGACTTCAATCTACCCTGTGAAGAAGGAATAATTATTGAACCTATACTTGATATTGGAACCTTTGATTTTTCCAAAGTAGAAAGAGCGATAGACATAGGATATAAAACTGGCTTGCTATACGCCGATAGTATTTTACCGTTCATGCATCGTTTCAAATCTCAATCAGAATTGAACCAAGAAAGATTGTTATTCCGGTCGAATATTCCCGAGTTGATTATTGATAGTATTTCTTGTGATGCAAATTCCAATATAAATCATTTCGTAAAGAACTCATTGCTTCGCATGCGTAAAAGAGCCCCTTTATCCGCTTCAGAAATTGAAAGGAGATTTTACCGATTGGCGGCTACTGAGCACATAGGATTTTTGTTCCCGACTATAGATAAAAGCACCTCCGAGAGTTACAATATGAGTTTGATTTTAAGGCAAAAAAACAGATTTAAAGTTGATGTTGGAGGACTGATTTCATCAAGGCCAGTAAATACGGGGTATTTAGGTCTAACCTACTTACACTTGGGAAAAAGGGCAATCAAAGGACACATTGAGTCTTACTTTGGTAAATTTTATAGCTCACTTAATGCCGATTTGAAAATTGAGTTTCCAGCAATTTTCCCCGTTACTATTGAACCTTATATTACTTTAAATCGTTGGGATTATTTTAAAAGCTTTGCTTCCTTTTTCCAAGAAGTAAAACCCTCATTTCTTGTTCAAAATGAAGGTTATTATGGTGTGAAAATTTCTCATCCGATTTTCAACAATAGCAAAAGCATTTATGATGCTCGATTGTTTAGTTTAGAAGACGATTATTACCAATCAGAAGAATTTACTGCACAAGACACCAATGATATTACTAATTTCAATGGTCAAACCTATAGCTGGGAAGTTGTTCAAAACTCCTTAAATAGAAAACAATTTGCTACTTCAGGGCATTTTCTCAGCCTCAAAGCAAGATATGTTCATGGCAATGAAAGAACCACTAGTGGATCCACTAGTACGGCGCCAGATTTTCTGAAAAATCATCAATGGATTAACATTAACCTAGATTTTCAATCTTTTATTATCAATTCAAAATTTTTCAATCTAGGTTTACAAGGTAAGGCCACTTTCAACTCTCAAAGTTTATTTGGTAATTATACGGCTTCTTTATTGTCCATGACTTCATTTAATATTTTACCCGATACTTACACGTATTTTTTACAAGAGTATAGATCACCGCAATTTTTTGGAGGAGGGACGAATATTATTTTTAGTCTTCCGAAGGATATAGACGTACGGATCGATGCTTTTTTCTATCAACCCTTGGTTCAACTTGTAAAAACGGATGACGGAGGATTCGGATACTCTACGCCATTTAAAGGTGAATCATACTTAGCATCTGCCTCTGTAATTTACCATTCCAGAATTGGTCCTTTGCGAGCAACTTTAAACTATTTTCCAAAACAAGTTTCAAATCCTCTCAATTTTCAAATAAGTTTTGGATATGTCCTTTTTAATGAAAGAGCCATACGATAGGCTTAGAATTAGTGCAAGTTTTTAACTTTGTCCTGAACAATTAATCGAATTATGCATAAAATAATAAGTGGTATCCAACAAATGGGAATAGGCGTTCCTAATGTTCCTGAAATTTGGAAATGGTACCGAACTTTTTTTGGTGTCAATGTGAAACTTTTCGAAGACGCTGCCGAAGCTCCATTAATGACCCGTTATACCGGTGACAAAGTTCATTCTCGCACTGCAACCTTAGCTCTTTCCATGGACGGAGGCGGAGGGTTTGAAATATGGCAATATACTTCAAGAGGAACAGAGAAACCGAGTTTTGATGTAAAAATGGGTGATCTTGGATTATATGCGTGTCGCATTAAGTCAAGAAACATAGAAAAAAGCTACAATTATTTCAAAATGAATGGAGCAGATATTCAAGGCGAATTAGCTGAACGTCCAGATGGTGGTAAGCACTTTTTTGTAAAAGATCCCAATGGTAACTTATTTGATATTGTAGAGGGACTTGATTGGTTCTCCAACACCAATCATCCAAGCTATTGCGGGGCCGTGGCTGGAACAATGATTGGCGTTAGTGATATCGATGCTTCTTTAAAACTGTATGCCGACGTTCTGGGTTATTCGAAAATAGTATACGATAAAACAGACTCCTTTGACGACTTTGCTCCCATTGATGGTGGAAAATCAAAATTCCGTAGAGTTTTGTTGGGACATCCTGAAAAACGAAAAGGTCCTTTTGCAGAATTATTGGGTTCAACCGAGATAGAATTGATACAATGTTTAGATCGATCGGATTGTAAAAAAATATTTGAAAATAGATATTGGGGTGATTGGGGTTTCATTCATTTGTGCTTTGACATTCAGGGAATGGATATTCTAAAAGCCGACTGTGAAAAAGCAGGTTTCCCTTTTACAGTCGATTCCGGCAATACTTTTGATATGGGTGAGGCTGGAGGTCGTTTTTCTTACATTGAAGACCCCGATGGTACTTGGTTGGAATTTGTCGAAACACACAAAGTTCCTGTTATGAAAAAATGGGGTTGGTACATTAATTTGAAAAACAGAAATCCCGAAAAAAACCTACCAAAATGGATGCTAAAAGCTATGGGATTTAATAAAGTTAGAGACTAATTTGACTAAACCCTATCATCCACTGATTCTTTGGTTATGATAACTCCTTCTAATTCTATACATTTGTTGAACTATAAAATGATTATGAATAAATTCCTTTTGATTTCCTTCGTTGCTGTTCTTGGTTTTTCTATTCAATCTTGTAAAGAAGAAATTACTCTTTCTACTGCATACAAAGAAACTCCTATAATTTTTGGACTTTTAGATCAAAATGAGACCATACAATATATTAAAATAAATCGTGGATTTATAGGGCCAGGAAATGCTTTTGATATCGCTCAAATACCTGACTCAAGTTACTTTGAAAATGTAAGTGGCAAAGTAGAAGAATTATTCAACAACCAAGTTGTTTATACATGGGAATTGCGCGACACATTGTTGGATTCAAAGAGCACAGATGGCGTGTTTTTTGCCCCGCAATTTAAAGCCTATTATTTCATGACGGATAGTCACCCATTAGACCCGAATAAATCGTATCGATTGACGGTTGATATCAATGAAGGAAAATTGACGGTAGTTGGAGAAACTCAACTTGTAAAAAACTTTGCACCGACAGTAGGTAATGGTGGTACATCTCTAAATCCAACAAACGCTTCCTTGCGCTTTGCCAAAGACCCGAATGAATACATAAGTACCACTATAATTTGTGATGCTGGATCTGCCTTTTTTGGAAATATTTCTCTCTCATTTCGAATTTCAGAATACCGTGGAACGGATAGTACGCACATAGAAATCCCTTGGAATGTCAACGAAACGACAACCGCAAACAGCAAACTTACCGCTGTCGCCCAAGGCAGTACTTTCTACAACAAAATTAAAGATGGAATAACGAATGACAATACCATCACCCGAAGAAATTTTGAAGGTTTTACGGTAACATTTACCGGTGGATCACAAGAATTGTACAATTACATTTTAGTAAATCAACCCTCCACCTCTTTGACCCAATCCAAACCAACTTTTACCAATTTAACCGTAACGGATGGTTACTCTGTAGTCGGAATCTTTTCGGCTAGAAATAAGGTTTCTTTTTACAAGCCGTTTTTTATCGGAACCAATGCGAATCTGCGTTGCTTGGATAACAACTCTACAAGAGAACTTTGTGAGGGCATTATACCAGGTTTTGGCGCTCTATTTTGCAGTCAGCATCCAGGCGATAATAGTTTGACCAATCCGAAATCTTACGCTTGTAACTAAAATTTCTTTCTCAGAAAACCAAATTGTAATTACCTTTAACACATGAGTGAAAGGCAAACCCTTTTTATTGATGTGATATTACCTGTGCCTATCCACAGAGCCTTCACTTACAGAGTTCCTTTTGAGTTAAATTCCTACGTTCAACAAGGAATTCGCGTTATCGTTCCCTTTGGAAGAAGCAAGCTGTTAACGGGAATTGTCATCAGAGTTCACGAAAATCCGCCTAAAGAATACGCTGCAAAATATGTTGAGCATATTCTAGATGAAAAACCAATTATTACTAGCAGTCTGCTGACTTTTTGGAATTGGATGGCTAGCTATTATATGGCATCCATTGGCGATGTCATGAATGCAGCATTACCGTCCAACTTTAAATTGGCTAGTGAAACCAAAATTGTTCTGCATCCAGATTTTGATATACAAACCTCTTTAAAAGAAGACCGAGAGGCGGCAATAGTAGATGCACTAGAAGTTCAGGAAGTTTTGGATCTCAAGGAGATTTCTGAAATTGTCGGCATAAAAACTATCCAACCGATTATAAAAAAAATGTTGGATCAAAAAATAATTCTAACGCTAGAAAGTTTAGACGATAAATTTACTGCCAAAACAGCACTGTATGTTCAACTGAGTCCTTTCTTTTTGATAGAAGAAAATATCAATGACCTTTTGACGGAGTGGTCTGATAAAAAAAGCAAAACAAAACAATCTGAAGCTTTACTTACCCTTTTAGCCGATGGAAAATATAGCAACGGCAATATAATTCCTGTCGCAAAGAAAGATTTAGAAACAAAAGGTATTTCACCAAGTACGCTAAGCACTTTAGCCAAGCATGAAATTATTGAGATAAATAAAACCGTAATTTCTAGAATCCAATTCGAAGAAGAAAATGAATTTCGAACTTTTGATTTAAGTGCGCATCAAGAGAGAGCTCTCAGTGAAATTAAAACAAATTTTGAGTCCAAAAATGTATGCTTACTGCATGGAGTTACCGGTTCAGGGAAAACGGAGATTTACGTAAGATTAATCGAAGAACAGCTCGCAAAAGGCAAACAGATACTTTTTTTAGTTCCAGAAATAGCATTAACAACTCAATTGATCAAAAGACTTCAACGAATTTTTGGTCAACAGGTTGGTGTTTACCATTCCAAATTCAACCAAAATGAAAGGGTAGAAATTTGGGGAAGCATTTTAGAAAATAATCCAGATAATTACAGAATAGTTGTTGGCGCGCGATCATGCGTATTCCTTCCCTTCCAAGATTTAGGTTTAATTATTGTCGACGAAGAACACGAGGGTACCTTTAAACAAAATGATCCTTCACCTCGATACAATGGACGGGATTGCGCCGTGGTGCTGGGGCAAATACACAACGCAAAAGTGCTTTTAGGTTCGGCCACTCCGTCAATGGAAACCTACTACAATTGTACAACAGAAAAATACGGCCTTGTAAAATTGGAAGAGCGATTTTCTGGTATTCTTATGCCCGAAATCTTACTTGCTGATTTGAAAAAAGAACGTCGAAACAACAAAGATTTTCGATTCTTTAGCACTTTTCTGATGGATTCGATGCACGAAGCATTAAACAACAAAGAACAGGTAATTCTCTTTCAAAATAGAAGAGGCTACAACCCTAGGTGGCAATGCGAAATCTGCAGTTGGACGCCTCATTGCGTTAATTGCGACGTATCATTAACCTATCACAAACACACCAACACATTAAAATGTCATTATTGCGGTCATACTGCAGCACCTATGGGTTCCTGCAGGAGTTGCGGAA
>JAHEMP010000054.1 GCA_024643585.1 Crocinitomicaceae bacterium
TTTAAAAATGGTAAAAAGGATGGTGTTTGTAAATATTATTTCAACGATGGAAATTTATTAAGAACCGAGAGCTGGTCTGAGGGAATCAAGAATGGTGAATTCAAAACATTTTTTATTCAAGGACAAGTTCAAAGTTATGAGTTCTACAACAAAAAGGGACAAAGAGAAGGTGAGTTTGTCAATTACTACCCTAACCAAAGTATCAAACGTCGACATGTCTATAAAAAAGACGAATTAGTGGAAGACCATAAGTTTAATGATTTGGGTGAAGAAACTTATTCATTCGGCGCCCCAACCCAAACGGGTTCAACTGAAGACGATGCAATGCCAACTTCCAAAAAGAAAAAAGCGAAGAAGCCCAAAAAAGAAAAGAAGAAAAAGGAAAAAACGTTGAAACCTTAGTTTTTTTTCTAGTTTTACACGACAACCAACAACCATTATTCTATGAAAGTATTTCGCAATTCACTTTTGCTCTTTTTAACCTGTTTATTTGCTGGATCAATACTGGCTCAAATGCGAATCAGGCCCTATGTCACTGAACGTTCTGGAGACAAAATCTATTACGATGAAGTGGATGAATTAATGAATCAAAAAGGAGTTAAGGCAGAAAGCAAAACTGGTAAAGCAAGTTATTCTGCGCGTGAAATGGATTCGTACGTGTTCAATGCGCGTACAAACAAATACGATAGCGTTCCATTTGTGCAGTGTATTCTATTTGATCCAAACGAAAAACTAAAGAACATACAAGTTGGGGCAGATAAAAGAGAATATGTCCCTGTAAAATTGAGAGAGGGTAAACATGTATTGCGCGTATATTATGCTCAAGGAGATACAATTATGGGGATAGCGTTGTTAAGAATGAGTGCTTTTCCATTTTCTACGGGAACAAAATTAAATTCCGATGGAAAAGTTACCACTGTACAGAATTACAACCCTAACGCAACGGAGGAAAGCTTTGCGTATGTTTTATTGGTTTCAGATAAAATGTATGTTTTGGATTTAAGAAGTAAACCCAAAGAGGGTCAGTCGGATGCGGACTTTGTAAAAGAGATATTCAACGACCCTGTAGTAGATAAGAATGTTGATTATTTGAAAGGTGCAAAGTTAATGGACATCAAAGGTTCAACGCAAGCTTGGATAAACATTCGTATGCATTATATGCTGGACAATTATATTGAATTGTAATCGTCTTTTTTGTCCAGTTTAGATTTGTGATTTGATTTAACTCAACGCTGACTAATTTTCAAGGCTGCTACGCCCAAGAGTGCAGCTGTTTCTGTTCTTAGTCTATTCTTGCCCAAATCAATAGTTGTATACCCATTTTTAAGGGCAATTTCAACCTCTTCCATGGTGAAATCACCTTCTGGACCAATTAACAATGGCCCATTACCTTTCCAATCGCTGATAAAAACTTTCCCTTTGTCGATATCAAGGTTATCATAGCAATGCGCCAATCCACCGTTAGGAAAATTCTTAACGAATAATTTAAGAGGCGTAAGTTCTGCTAATTCTGGTAAATAAAACCGTTGAGACTGTTTCATGGCGGAAAGAACAATTTTATCTAGCCTTTCCATTTTAACGACCTTCCTTTCGTTGTTTTTACAGGCTAGTAACGTTATTTTATCGACGCCAACCTCGGTAGCTTTTTCAACGAACCATTCCAGGCGATCCATGTTCTTTGTCGGCGCGATAGCTACATGAATAAAATGTTTGCTAGGTGCTTCTTCTTCAATGGTCTGTATGGAAATCAAACATTTTTTTGGATGCGCTAATTTTACGGTTCCCAAAGCTTTTAATCCTTTCCCATTTGCTATTTGCACAGCGTCTCCCTCTCTTCGACGTAGTACTTTTACAACGTGATTGGATTCAATTTCGTTTAATTCAACTGCAACAGTTTCTTTGTGTAATTCCGAGCAATAGGCTGTGTGCATTAGTGCATCATTTTATAGATTAATTCGCGCATCAATTCTCCATCAGTGAAATTGGAGTTTCCTAATCCTTTGCTTTTTAAGTCATATTCGTGCAAGGTGGCAATGTTGGCACTTATTTTTCTTGGTGGATATATCTTAAGATACTGCTTGTTTTGTTTGAGAATGAATGGATGCATTCCCAACTTACGCGCCATTTCTTCATCCGTTAAGCCGTTCATAAAATGCATACGCATTAGTTTAGCATACATGCCGAATAAATTGGCAATCACAGCCACCAAAGGGCCGCTTTTAGGTTGGTGTTCAAAATGATTAACAATTAAAAAAGCCTTAGGAACATCTCTCGTTGCTACTGCATTCGTTAATTCATAGATATTGAAATCCTTCGAAATGCCAATATTTTCTTCGATATGAACGTCGTTTATCGTACTTCCTTTTTCTACGAGCAAGGCAAGTTTGTCCAATTCACCTTGTACTTTCGACAAATCGTTACCGAGAAACTCGGCTAATAAAATTGCGGCTTTTTGGGACATGTTATAGCCCATTTTTTTGGCCATGCCTATTATATAATCCGCTAAGTTGTAATCCTTTATTTTTTCAGATTTGAAGACAAGTCCATTTTTTGCAATCGCTTTTGACGCCGAACTGCGAGCATCCAAATTTTTGTATTTGTGACAAATAACAAAAATCGTTTGCGGGTTAGGATTCTGAAAATAAGGAGTTAAATCGTCAAACTTTCCAAAAGACTGAGCTTCTCTCATGATGACAACGCGTCGCTCTGACATAGTTGGATACGCTTTAGCCTCAGCTATTATCTGACCGGCATCTGCATCTTTTCCGTAAACTACGGTTAGGTTAAAATCGCGTTCGTGTTCTTCTAAAGCATTTTCTACTATAGCATCAGAAATCAAGTCAATGAAGTAAGGTTCCTCACCGTGCAAGAGATAAATTTGTTCAAATTTCTTCTCTTTGACTTGTTTAATGATTTGCGTGTAGTCTAGTGCCATTCTACTTTTTATGTTTTGACCAAATTTCGGTCAACGCAACAATTGTATTTACTGCTTTTTGCATGTCTTGGACGCTGACATATTCGTGACGTGAATGGATGGCCATTTCGCCCGTAAATATGTTAGGGCAAGGTAGTCCCATGAAAGAAAGGCGTGATCCATCCGTTCCACCGCGAATCAAATCTAGTTTTGCGTTCAAACCAACTTTTTCCATGGCCTGCATGGCATATTCTGTCACAAAAGGAAAGGTGTCAAGTACCTCGCGCATGTTCCGGTATTGCTGTTTTATAGTAAACGTGGTATGAAGTTCAGGATAATTCGCCAAAACGCTATCCAAAATTGCTTTTAACCTTGTTTCGTGCAATTCCAACAATTTCGTATCGTGATCACGAACAATGAAACTAACCGTCGCAGATTCTAATGTGCCATTAATGGAAGTAGGGTGGACAAATCCTTCTCGTTTTTCTGTTGTTTCAGGCGACCATTCGTTTTTAGGTAAAGCAGCTACAAACTCACCAGCCACTTTAATGGCATTTACCATTTTGCCTTTTGCGTAACCAGGGTGTGTGCTAATTCCAGTTATTTCGACAGTTACCGCATCTGCTGAAAAAGATTCATTTTCTATGGATCCCAATGGCCCTCCGTCTAAGGTATAGCCGAAATCAGCATTTAATTTTTTCATATCCAAGAAATCGACACCACGACCAATTTCTTCGTCAGGTGTAAACAGTACGCGAATATTACCATGCGGAATCTGAGGATTGTTCATTAGTTGATAAGCGTAATCCATGATTATGGCCACGCCCGCTTTGTCGTCGGCACCTAAAAGCGTGTGCCCCGATGCAGTAATTAAATCATCGCCAATTTTTTCTTTTAAATAAGGATGACGATCAGTTGTAATGATTTGAGTTGTATCGTCTGGAAGTGTAATAGGTTTTCCGTCGTATTTTCTATGTACAATGGGTTTGACATTTTTCCCCGTTACATCCGGTGCTGTGTCCATATGTGAACAAAAGCAAATAGTTGGAACCTCGTAATTCAAATTGGAAGGAATAGTCCCAAAAACGTAACCATGTTCGTCCATGACAGCATCCGAAATGCCCATTTCCAGCAATTCTTGCACTAAAAGGGCTCCTAAATCCTTCTGAATTAACGACGAAGGAAAAGTTGGCGAACCAGGAATGGCAGTTGTATCAATTTGAACATAACGAAGAAAACGTTCTTCAACGGTGTAAGGGAAATTCATGTGCTTATTTTCTTTTTCTCAAAGATAAGAATGAATAGGGAAATGGCAATCCAATGTCCGGGAATTATAAGATCTATTGATTCTTAACTATATATTAGCTGTTCTTTCAGTCCGAGATGAAGCCTTAGTTCTTTTCTATATTTAAGTCGTTTCCCTTTTTCTCTTCTCCTTTATTTTTTCGTCCTTGAATTTCCAATTTCCAAATAAAATAGGCGAACCCTACTAAAAGGTGAAGTAAAACAATACTAATTATCAAATAATTCATGTTTATTCTTTGATAGAAATCATTTGCCGGGCTGTTTCGTAATTGGTTTCTACAGTTAACAAGTAGTTACCGATGTATTTAAGTTTTCTACTTTTTTCTTCAAAGGTATATTCACCAGCTTGTTGGTTCAAAAGAGTTTCTTTTTCAATTAATTTGCCATCCACGGAATACAATGAAATGGTAACATCACTCGATTGTTTCAAATTGTATTTTACACTAAAAACGCCATCACTTGGATTAGGGAATACGACCAATTTTAAAGATCCGTTGCTATGTTTGTTCAGTTCATCTATTCCTAATTCGCTATTAATTAGGTAAACTTTGAATATTTGACTGCTGGCACTGCTTTGAGAACCATCATTCGTAAAGAAAATATTAATCCCTGTGCTACTAATACCGCCATAGATATAACCAAGCAGCGTAGTGTCAGCTGTCAAAGAATCCAACTTAAAAATTTCATTATCAAAACGTGCTAGATTTTCATTCGCAATGAATTCCGATCCAGCTCCTAATAAGCTTGGCATTTCAATGGGCAATTTGTATTCACTCATCACGCCATTTTGATTTCGAGTTACACGAGCAATGGTTTTAACAAATGGAACGTCGTTGTCTTGTACTAATGTTCCGTTGTTGTCATAATACTGAGCAATCCCACCAAAAAATAGATTGTGCATTTCATTACTTGCTTCCGAGTACAATGGAATGTTGGCGCAATGATAGTGGTTGTAATATTGTGTGAATGTCGGGTTGACTTGATAATTTGAGCTGTCAATTATTACGCAGTTTAAATAAGGTAAATCCACAACAGGCTGAAAAACACCAGAAAAAGCAGTTAATCCTTCTTGTCCATTAGGCAATATTTGAGAAATTACGTTGTAATCGCGTCGGTGCAAATTGTTAGCATCAGTCCATGGTGACAAATGATTTATCGTTAAAGTAGTGCCATTGTCAATTAACTTAAATCGACGAATTTGATCCGTATATTCTTGAATAAATCCCGGCCCACTTGTCGGTCCCATAGGGTTGTAACGTCCTATGAATTTTTGACCTCCGACCAAATAATATGTGTCGTAAATCTTTTTTAAATGTCCTCCAGTTACTTGAAATTGAGCATCTGTTATTTGGCGAAAATTTGCCGAGAGAGAGCCGTTGGAAATGATTGCATTAATGGTAGCAGAGACATTCACTGCTGTTAAATTTGAAAACGTAGTATGATCGCCAAACGTAGCGCTGTATCCATATCCACCAATGATATAGAGATAATCTCCTTCTTGGTGAAACTCCATGTTGGTGGATTTCAATTGCTCCTGAATGGAAACAGGCAGGGAGGCAATAGAAGCACTCCACTTTTGATTTGAAATTGGATCAACTACAATAAGCATTGTATTATGTCCAGCTTGGTCAAAGGCAGCGAAGGGCTGTCGTCTGTGTAAACCATCTAGTCTACCTCCTATAATCAACCACTTGCCATCATGCTGACCGAATGCGAACGATTGCAGGCCACCAAGTCCAGGAATATTCATCTCTTCAATGGCAATTGCAAATGGAGCCGTTTGTGAAAATGCAGTCGAAAAAATCGACAAAGAAAACAAGACGAAGGTAAAACGTTGTAACAAAATCATGGCGTTATTTCTATATATATGATAAAGGTGCAGAACATCTTTTTAATAATGTGTAGTTTTTGTTACACAGCGGATTTTTCGTACTTAATTTAGAGTAAATCTAAGTTAAGAGCAAAAAAAATCCTGAACGTTAAATACATTCAGGATTCATAATAAAGTCTGTAATTATTTAGAAAATCTCAGAGGAAGAAAAGTGAAATTCACCTTCAATTTGAGCATTTTCATCAGAGTCAGAACCGTGAACGGCATTTCGACCTTTATTTTCTGCGTATGCTTTACGGATAGTTCCTTCAGCAGCTTCAGCTGGATCAGTAGCACCAATTAGCGCACGGAAATCTGCAACTGCATTGTCTTTATCTAAAATGGCTGCAACGATTGGACCACTAGTCATGTACTCAACCAATTCACCATAGAAAGGACGTTCAGCGTGTACTTCGTAGAATTTTTGAGCTTGCTCTGTAGTTAAACGTGTGTATTTCATCGCTTTGATTGTGAATCCTGCACCGATGATCATATCGATAATTTTACCCATGTGACCATTTTCGATCGCATCCGGTTTCAACATTGTGAATGTTCTATTTGTTGCCATTTTTTGAACTTGAAGTTAATTTGGGTGCAAAAGTAGTGTTTTTTTGTTAATTCATTTCTTTTTAAGTCCTAATTGAGCTTCATTGTCTAGTCTATGTACAACTATATCATGATTCTTAACAAAATTTAGTTAAAAGAATAGGCTAAATAAAATGTTAGATTAGTCTAATAATTCTATATTTGCGTAAACTTATGTCAATAAAGAATCGGATAAATGTATATTTCGCAGGCTCAAAAGCAGCTACAAATGTGCTGTTTGGACTTCTTATGTTTGCATTAATTATCATTGTAAATTCGTGCAAATTCAACCCAAAAGAATGGCAGGAGCATCACAAAATTGTTGCCACGACAGGTATGATTGGAGATGCACTTGAGAATATTTTACCGGAAAACTATTCCGTTCATACCTTGATGGGGCAAGGTGTTGATCCGCATCAATACGAGGCAAAACCAAATGATATTGACGAATTGGCAAGAGCCGAAACCATAGTTTACAATGGATTGCATTTGGAAGGTAAAATGGTCGGACTTTTCGTCAAACTGAAACGGGAGAAAAAGGTGTTGGCCATTTCTGATGGATTAATAGAAAATAGACTGATAACTACGAACGGAATACAACACGATCCACATATTTGGCTAGATCCATTTCTTTGGGCCTACGGAATAGAGGCTTTAGGACAAAAATTGGCGCATGAATACCCAGAGGATAAGGAAGAAATAATAATCAACACTTTGAATTACACACGAAAAATTAGGGAACTTGGGGAATGGATGAGAGCAGAGATCAATCAAATTCCTATCCGCCAGCGTGTTTTGATTACCTCTCATGATGCCTTTCACTATTTCGGGAAATCCTTTGGGGTTAAAGTGGACGCGTTGCAAGGTATATCAACTGTTTCCGAACCAGGAATACGAACCGTTAGTAGCTTGATGACGATGATCATAGACAAAAATATTCCTGCTGTTTTTATTGAAAGTAGCGTGGCTAAAAAATCTATTCAGGCTTTGAAAGAGGCCTGTGCAAGAAAGGGATATGCACTAAAAGAGGGAGGAATGCTCTTTTCTGATGCTATGGGTGATAAAAAGCAGCATGCGGAAACCTATATTAAAATGTTGCGCAGAAATACAGAAACATTGGTTAAAGGATTAACGAATAACAAGGAAAATGAATAGCATCGAAGTTCATAATTTAACCGTAGCTTACCAACAGTTGCCCGTTTTGTGGGATGTGGATTTTGAATTGCCCAAAGGGCAGATTATTGGTATAGTAGGGCCAAATGGTTCTGGAAAATCGACTTTGTTAAAAGCAATCATGGAACTCGTGCCTTTATCAAGTGGGTACGTGAAAATACTCGATAAATCACTAGATCAAATGCGCAAGCATGTGGCTTATGTTCCTCAGAGAGAGACAGTGGATTGGAATTTCCCGGCATCTGTTAGAGATGTGGTAAAAATGGGAAGGTACCAGCCCGGACGACTTTTCAAAAGATTGACAGATTTGGACAATCAATTGGTGGATGAAGCGATTGAAAAAGTAAAACTAACGCCATTCGCAAACAGACAAATAGGACAACTTTCAGGAGGTCAACAGCAAAGGGTATTTATAGCAAGAGCTTTGGCGCAAGGTGCGGATGTTTATTTAATGGATGAGCCTTTTGTTGGTGTAGATGTTGCAACCGAAAAAGCAATTATGGATTTATTGCAAGCTATGCGGGATGAAGGAAAAACAATTGTTGTGGTTCATCATGATTTACAAGCGGTTACGGCGAATTTTGATTATTTAGTTTTGCTAAATACACGATTGATTGCTCACGGTGCCATAGGTGACGTGTTGACTTCTGAAAATTTACAAGCCACCTACGGAGGTCAATTGAATCTATTCGCTCAACTTCAGCAAATCATTCAAGAAAAAGACTTTCCAATTCGTGAAAAAGGATTTGAAGACAAATAGACTATGATTTCATCAACTTTACTTTTGGTGTTGTTTGGCTTAGCGGTAATTTCTTCCGTAGCAGGAGTAGTGGGCTGTTATGCTTTTTTACGCAAACGAACTTTAATTGGTGATGCTGTATCGCACGCCGTTCTGCCTGGTGTTGCTATTGGTTTTATGTTGAGTGGGACAAAAGACCCGATAGCTTTATTACTTGGTGGTTTGTTTTTCGGTTATATCTCCATAATCAGTATTGATTTAATCCATCGCAAATCAAAATTAAGTGAAGATACCGCGATAGCAATTGTTACGACAGTGTATTTTGCGCTGGGTTCGGTGCTTTTGTCAGTTGTTTCAAGCATGGAGAATGGACAACAAGCTGGATTAAAGAACTTTTTATTCGGTAAAGTAGCCACTTTAACGGAACTAGACATTTGGGTTTTTAGCTTTGCCGCTATTGTGGTCCTGGTGGCCGTTGTCTTATTTTTTAAGCCTTTTTCATTGATTAGTTTCAATAAAGATTTTGCAGCCGCTCAGGGATGGAAAACAAATAATTATGAGACCTTAATTTCTGTTTTGACGGTATTAGTCATCACAATCGGTTTGCAAGCTGTTGGAGTAGTGTTAATGTCTGCCCTTTTAATTGCACCAGCTGCAGCCGCTCGATATTGGACAAATTCTTTACCTAAGATGATGATTATTTCGGCTCTATTCGGAATTCTATCTGGCGTCGGCGGTGGATTGTTATCCTTGGTAGGTGAAGACATGCCAACAGGACCTTGGGTTGTTATGATATTGTTTTTCTTTACCATGTTAACCTTGCTTTTTGCTCCAAAAAAAGGCTATTTCGCCATACGCAGAAGAACACAATCAAATGAACGAAAAATCAACGAGGAAAATGTCCTTAAAATCCTCCATCAATTAGGTGAAATGGGAAAAGAGGAAGCTTCAATTGGAGAAATGTTGGACAAGCGAAGAATGGACACAACGGTTCTTTTAAAAACAATTAAAACCTTGAAAAAAGAAGGTTTCATCGAAGTGAAAGATTCAAAAAAAATTAGGTTAACCGAAAACGGAAAAATAGAGGCAATGCGAGTTGTGCGTCTTCATCGCTTGTGGGAATTGTATTTAACACAGCAGCTAAAGTTCAAAGAAGATCATATTCACGGCACAGCTGAAACGATTGAGCACTTAATTACCGACGAATTGGAAGAAGCATTATTGAAAGAATTGGATTATCCTGACATGGATCCACACGCTAAGAAAATACCGTATTAAAATGTTGCATTTAAACGATATATTGAACATTCTGACAGCCTTGCTTATCGCATGGTCTTGTTCCCTTCTTGGAGTATTTCTCGTATTGCGTAAAATGGTTATGGTTGGTGATGCCATATCTCATAGTGTGCTTCCTGGAATCGTAATAGCTTATCTAGTAGGTTCTCAAACACAAAGTAGTTTGGTTTTAATTGGTGCAGCAATTTTTGGTGTACTTACTACAATCATTATTGATTTCCTATATCGAAAATTAAAATTACAAGAAGATGCATCCATAGGATTGACGTTTACTTGGTTGTTTGCATTTGGGGTTCTTTTGATTTCTTTTTTCGCTCAAGGCAATGTCGATTTGGACCAAGAATGTGTGTTGTTTGGGGAATTGGGATTGGCTTTCCTTGACAAGATTATTATTGATGGACGTTTATATGGTACCAAAAGCATTGCTACTTTATTGCCAGCATTTTTACTAGTCTTAATGTTTGTTGTTCGAGGTTTTAAAGGATTTCAGTTGAATGCATTTCAAGCTGAATTTGCTCAAACAAAAGGTATAAAAACTGGGTTTTGGCATTTCGCTCTTATGGGGATGGTAAGTGTTGTAACCGTTTTGAGTTTTGAAAGTGTAGGTGCCATTTTAGTAGTCGGATTTCTAGTCGTTCCTCCAGCCACAGCTTATTTATTGGTAAATGATTTAAAACGCTTGCACATATTTTCCTTGTGCATTGCAACGTTAAATATACTAATGGGCTATTTTTTAGCACTTAAATTAAATGTCTCCATAAGTCCAACAATAATAACCGTTTCTGGAGTTGTGTTTTTTCTAACATTCGTTTTTAAAACCACAAAATTCCGCCTGTTTAATTCGCCCAGAATCCCCGTTAAATAAAGGAAAACTACAGTTAAAATATATTTTTAATTATTTAACAAATCCTTAAGGTTTGTATCGGACTAGAGACAGTATCTTTGTGGCACAATTTCATAGTTGTAGTTAGGTTTTATAGTTTTAGCAAAAAAAAGAGGATAATCGACAGATTAATCCTCTTTTTTGTTTCTTAGATATTTCTTCTTCATTAAAAGCGACTCTGTTTAATTGGATGTTTTCAAAGTTAGTTTGTTGAATAGTTTATCGCCGAGTTACTGCTTTTTATAATTAACTTTAGAATAAACCGCGATTATGAAAACACTTTTTTTATTGATTTTCACTTCTTTTCTTTTTGGAGATTTTTTTGCGCAATCTATTCCTTATACATCAGTAGGAAG
>JAHEMP010000298.1 GCA_024643585.1 Crocinitomicaceae bacterium
TCAATTTCAGAAAGTACAGGTATCGTAATACCTTGTCCATCTATTTTAATAGATTCTGTGGCTTGTGTATTTATGCTTTCAAATTCTGTATTTATAATGGATTCATTTACAACAGCATGCAATCTATTCACCTCAAACGAATTTGTTTTGGCAACGGTCATAAAATTTTCCGTAGAAGATTGCCATGCAAAAAGTAGTGCCGTAGTTCCAGCTAAAGGGATTGCTATGGCTAAAAAATAAGGCCAAAATCTTTTCTTTTTGGCTGGCAGTAAAGCCTCCATTTCTGACCAGAACGAATCCTGATAGGTGAACGCATGATCGGCTTCCGCCTTTCTCGCCATGTCACTCAGTTCCTTGTCTGTCCAACTCATATAACCATTCTTTTATTCATTGTTTCAATATTCTCTAATTTCTCACGCAACATTCTCTTTGCCTGAGATAAGTGCCATTTGGAAGTTCCTTCTGGTATATCCAACATATCGGCAATCTCTTTGTGGGCATACCCGTCAATTATATACAAATTGAATACTTGTGCCGTAGCAAATGGAAGTTCTTTTATTAATTCCAAAACGGTCGCCTCACCAAAATTTGAAAGCGCTTCATTTTTATCACTTTCAGCAAAATAATCCAATTCGCTTTCACTATCTGTCACAGAATATCGTTCTCGGTGTTTTTTTGATTTCCTGTATTCATCAATCAGCGTATTGTTCATTATCCTTTTCGACCATGCATTGAAATTGAAAGCTTCCAAATCAACATCTTTCAGGCCTTTTACTATTTTAAGAAAACCAATATTTAGGGAGGACCGTGCATCTTCTTCGTTGATGTGGTAACGGTAACAAATGGGCATGAGGGTTTGAAAGCAGATTTTATACAACTGCTCAATTGCCTTGCGATCATCCTTTATACAGGATGAAATAATTTCGCTGTCAACCTTCATCCATTTATTTAACGTTACTATGACGGCTTTTGTATGCAAATTACGAAATTTTAGTCATTCCTTAAATTCTTTGTATCTTGTATATTGGAACGATACAAACTAGTGATAGGTTGGAACTTTTAAGCAATAAATCATGAAATTACACTTGCTGCGCCATGCGAAGACCGAACAATTTTCTCCAACAGGAAAAGATTTCGACAGAGAACTTATGGAAAGAGGTCGAAAACAAAGCGCCCAACTAAATCAATTTCTGTCGAACCAAGATTTGAAAAACACCGTGGTTCTTTGTTCGAGTTCCGCGCGTACAAAGGAAACTTTGTCTTTTATAACTGCGAATTTCAAAGAGGAAAATTGCTTTTTCGAGAAAGACTTGTATCTCTGTTCGGTAAAAACTTTTTTGGAAATTTTATGGAAAATGGACGATGGAAATGATTTGTTTATCGTCGGTCATAATTTTGGCATTTCTGATTTGGCCAATTATTTTTTGGGCGACGAAATTGAAATGCGCACTGCTGAATATCTTCTAATTACTTTTCCTTTTGAAAATTGGAACGAAACCTCAAGGGCTACTGGTTCTTTGTCGCTTCGGTATCGTCCGTCGGTTTAACGTCAACTTTATTTTCTGGAATGTAGTAGTAAACCACTTTGAATGGCGAACTAATGTTTAAAGATTGAATCCGTTCCTTTTCCAATTGTTGTTCTTCCAAGATTTTCATTTTCAGGTTGTAAGCACCTTCCAAATCCGGTGGCTCAATACCCATTTCCTTTTCAATTTCGTATTGGTATTTCGGCGCTTTCGGACCTTCGTTTATATACCAAAGCGCAAGTATGTATCCGATGACCACACCAGACAAATGTCCTTCCCAAGAAATTCTTTCGGATGTTTTGAAAACGCCCCAAATCATTCCTCCATAAAGAAAGGCTACAAACAAGGCCAAGGCTTGAAGCGGTAAATATTTTCGTCGATAGCCGCTCACAAATAAAAAAGTCGCTAAAGCGTATATTACACCGCTTATTCCAATGTGAAATGAGCCTCGATCGCCGGCAATGATCCAAACACCTAAGCCTGTTAAGAGCCATGAGTAGACGAATACTTTAAAAGCAATATCTCTGTAAAAATAAACGAGGGCACTCGTCAGTATGGCAATTGGAAGTGAGTTGTTTAAAATGTGGCTGATATCATTTGGCGCGTGAATCAAAGGCATAAATAAGATGCCTATCAATCCTTGAGCGGTGCGCGGGTATACGCCAAAACGAACCCAGTTGATATCAAATATCTGTTCCGCAAAATAAACCAACCAAATGGCCACAAGAACAATCAACGGATAAACGATAGCCTCTAATGTGGAACCGAATGGATGATTTTTTTGATTTTGCATACTTTCAATTGTCAAAGACTATGCCTACAAAATTTTATAGACAGATTGTCAGCTAATTGGATTTCACCAAGGTAAGTATTCTTTTTGGTGGCGCATCTGAAAACAAGACCAACGTATCCAATGCAACCTTTTTCATTAAAAACAATTCGATTTCCGAATTGACAAAATACAGGGAATCAAAATTCTTGCTAGCGCCCCATTTTTCAATTTGCATAATCTGACCTTCGCCCGACTTTTTGGGGGTAATCACCTGCAAAACACTGTCTTCTAAAAAGTTGAAAAAGGTGAGATCTATCATTTCAGCTTGAACAGCCAATATTTCTTCAAATGCCGCTCTTGACTCCGTATCCAAAGTTTTCAAATGTTCAGTATAATCAATTTTGGTCAACCTCCATTTGCCGTTTATGGTTTCTTTGGGTTTGCATGAAACAATTACAACCAATAAAAGGGCAAGCACAACTATCCTCATCGACTTTTTATTTTAAAGGTATAAATTCGTTGCTTATTTAGCAGGGATTGCTTCGACATTTACAAGTTGAAGATTAACTTTCGTTTGGGAAGTCATCTGTCAAAATAGTTTATTTTTGTGGTCAGGTTATGGAAGAAATAGTAAATAAAGTAAAGGACAGTGGACTTATTTCCATGGATTTGGCCAAT
>JAHEMP010000299.1 GCA_024643585.1 Crocinitomicaceae bacterium
ATCACGCATTTGTGAAGCTAATGTTCTTTTCCATATTAAATCATACAAGCGAGCTTGATCTCTATCTATATTCACAGTATGTCTTGACATGTCTGTAGGACGAATTGCTTCGTGAGCTTCTTGTGCTCCTTTACTTTTATTAACAAAAGTTCTTGGCTTAGAAAACTCTTTACCGTAAGATTTTATAATTTCGGCTTGAGCTGCTTCCATTGCTTCTTTAGACAGGTTTACACTATCCGTTCTCATATATGTAATAAGTCCCGCTTCATACAAACGTTGAGCTAATTGCATCGTGATTCCAACAGGCAAATACAATTTACGAGCAGCTTCTTGTTGCAAAGTCGAAGTTGTAAAAGGTCCAGTTGGAGATTTTTTGGTTGGTTTTGTTTCTAAATCCGAAACTTTATAAGTAGAGCCAACATTCTTTTTCAAGAAATCTTCAGCTTCTTTTTTGGTATTGAAATTTTTAGGCAATTTTGCCTTGAATGTTTTTCCATCTTCATTTGTAAACTCAGCTACAACAGAATAAGAAGCAATTGGATTGAAATTCTGAATTTCTCGTTCTCTTTCTACAATTAAACGTACCGAAACTGATTGCACACGTCCTGCGGAAAGCCCTCCTTTTATTTTTCTCCAAAGAACTGGAGACAATTCATAACCTACTAATCTATCTAAAACCCTACGAGCTTGTTGAGCATTGACTAAGTTATAATCTATTTCACGAGGATTATCAATTGCTTTTAAAATGGCATTTTTTGTAATTTCATGAAAAACGATACGTTTTGTTTTGGAAGTATCTAATTTCAATTCTTCTGATAAATGCCAAGAAATTGCTTCTCCCTCGCGATCCTCATCCGAAGCTAACCAAACCATATCCGCTTTTTTCGCTAGTCCTTTTAGCTTAGTTACCAGTGCTTTTTTATCCGCAGAAACTTCGTATTTTGGTTTAAAACCATTCTCTACATCTACACCAATTTCTTTAGAAGGCAAGTCGGCAATATGCCCATAACTCGATTCGACTTGGTAGTCGCTTCCAAGAAATTTTTCGATAGTTTTTGCTTTAGCTGGTGACTCAACGATTACTAAATTCTTTGCCATAGGTGTGTTTTTCTGGGACAAAAGTAGAAGAATTTTTTAAATATTGAGTTTTTGAATTCATTTTTAAAATTAATTACAGAAATTTAATGACCCTTTTTATTCAAAAAATTTAATTACGTTTACTTAATAATTAAAAGAAATAACGACAAATCTACAAAATGAATCGAACAAATGAGTTGGGAAAAATCGAACAAGACCAAAATTGGGATGTGATAATAATAGGTGGTGGAGCCTGTGGATTAGGAACTGCAGTAGATGCCTCAAGTCGAGGTTTAAAAACCATCTTAGTTGAAGCAGTAGATTTCGCTAAAGGCACTTCAAGCCGAAGCACAAAACTAGTTCACGGTGGTGTTCGATATTTGGAACAAGGAGATATCTCTTTAGTTCGAGAAGCATTAAAAGAAAGAGGATTGTTGGCCAAAAACGCACAACATTTAGTGAAAAACCAATCCTTTATTATCCCTAATTACAATTGGTGGGCGGGGTATTTTTACACCATTGGTCTAACTATTTATGATATTTTGTCCGGAAGATTAAGCCTAGGGAAATCCAAATTCCTTTCGAAGAAAAAAACTATAGAATTACTTCCTACAGTAGAACAAAATGGGTTGCGTAATGGTGTTATTTATCATGATGGTCAATTTGACGATTCGCGTTTGGCAATAAATTTAGCGCAAACAGCGGTAGAAAATGGCGCTTGCATATTGAATTATATGAAAGTAATAAATCTTTTAAAAAATAAAAATCATCAAGTCATTGGAGTTATTGTAGAAGATGCAAAAACAGCTACGAAACATGAAATAAAAGGCAAAGCAGTAATTAATGCTACAGGAGTTTTCACTAATTCAATTATGAAAATGAATGAGAAAGTGTATAAAAAATACGTGGTACCAAGTCAAGGAATCCATTTGGTTTTTGACAAATCTTTTTTACCGAATGAGAATGCTTTAATGATTCCAAAAACAAGTGACGGCAGAGTATTATTTGCTATTCCTTGGCATGATAAAATAGTTATTGGAACTACTGACACTTTAATGAAGAGCCATAGCTTAGAACCCATTGCTACTGAAAAAGAAATCAAATTTGTGTTAGAAACTGCCCAAAAATACTTGTCGAATAAACCAACTAGGGCTGATGTTTTATCAGTTTTTGCAGGATTAAGGCCTTTGTCTGCTCCTGAAGAAAAAGGACAAAGCACCAAAGAAGTTTCCAGAAGTCATAAAATAATTGTTTCCGAAACGGGATTAATCACTATCACAGGAGGAAAATGGACAACTTATCGAAAAATTGGAGAAGATATTATAAACAAAGCGATTGCAATTCATAAATTACCCAAGCTAAAATGTAAAACAGTACATCTTCACATACATGGTAATTTAAAAACTAATGAAGTAGATCGTAAAAACCATCTATACATTTATGGTTCAGATATTCCTGAAATCTTGAAATTACAACGAAACGAACCTAAATTAAAAGAAAAGCTACACACCAATTACGAATACACCTTAGCCGAAGTGGTTTGGGCGATACGAAACGAAATGGCAACAACAATAGATGATATTTTAGCCAGAAGAGTTCGATTGCTTTTTTTAGATGCTCGCGCAGCAATAGAATCTTCTCAAAAAGTAGCCGAAATACTAGCCAAAGAATTGGGTTATGACTCTGCTTGGACGCAAAACGAAGTTGCTACTTTTAAAACCCTAGCTAATGGATATCTTCTGAAAGAATTTCGAATATAAATAAGTTATACAATATTCTATCTCTTTTCAAAGCCAAAATTAACACTACATTACATATTATAAAAATCTGTTAATTCTTCATCTGACATCTTGTCATATTCATTCAAATAATTGTAACTTTGCCCTCTTATTAAAATAC